>JAPLTR010000841.1 GCA_026398065.1 Verrucomicrobiota bacterium
TCCCGAATGCCGGCAAGTCCTCGCTCACCACGCGCATCACCAAGGCGCGCCCGAAGACCGCAGCGTATCCCTTTACCACGCTCCACCCGCAGATCGGCGTGATCGACTACTCCGATACGGTGAAGGGCACGAAGCGCCTCCTGCTCGCGGATGTCCCCGGCCTGATCGAAGGCGCCCACGACAACCGCGGGCTCGGCCACCGGTTTCTGCGCCACATCGAGCGCTGTGCGCTGCTGATCTTCCTGGTCGACATGGCCGGGACCGATGCGCGCGACCCGCGCGACGATTACAAGCACCTGCTCAACGAACTGAAGCTCTATGACCCCGCGCTCCTGAAGAAGCCCCGCCTCGTCGTGGCCAACAAGATGGACGTGCCCGAGGCGGCGGCCCAGCTCAAGAAGTTCAAGACCCGCTACAAGACGGCGGAGACCATCGAAATCTCGTGCCTCACGGGCGACGGCCTCGATAAGTTGAAAAAAGAACTGTTAAAGCGCGTGACGAAATTCCGGGCCAAAGAAAAAGTGTCGTCTGAGGCCGCCGCCTGAGCCAAGCATCCCCGCGTATGTCCAAGGAACACCGCCCTCTCCTGATGCGTGCCAACCGGCTGTTGGGCGCGAACCTGGTGGAGCATAACCTCGTCAAAATCGAAGATCTTGAGAACGCCAACGAGAAGCTGATCGAGATCGTGGCGACCGAGCAGCCGCGGCAGAGCACGATCCTCGGCATCCTCGCCTATGACATGAAGGTGCTGAAGGAGGACGATGTGCTCCACCACCTCGTGGAAAGCGAGGGCGTGGGGCTCGTGGACCTGCGGGACTACGAGGTGCCGGACGACTCGAAGAAGAACCTCGATGTCGGCGCCTGCTGGGCGACGTGGTCGGTGCCGTTTGACCGCGAAGAGGAGTTTCACTTCGTGGCGACCGCCTACTACCTGAGCCCGGCCGTCCGCACCTTCTGGGAAAAGCACCTCGGTGGACCCATCATCTGGTTTGGCACGACGCTGGAAGGCATCGCCGACTATCTGGAAAAACTTCCGGTCGACCAGTCGGTGCCGATCCTGCCCGAGGCCGTCCCCGTTCCCGCCCTGTCGAAGTAAGACCCCATGCCCCTCGGAAAAATTCAGCTTCAGATCGTTTCCAAGCTCGTCGAGATGGGCCGGCTCGACAACGACCAGCGCTCCGCGCTGTCCGCGCGCACCGACGACCTCAGCGGCGACGCCCTGGACAAGCTCCTGCAGGAGGAGTTCAAGGTCACGGCCTTCCAGTGCCTTGTGGCCAAGTCCCGCGCGCTGAACCTCTCGCCGTACAACGTCGCGCACTACCGCATGACGCCGCAGACCTTCGAGCGCATCCCGGAGGATTTCTGCAAGGAGAACCTTGTGCTGCCCGTGGGCCAGGTGGGCGAGATGCTGCTGGTGGCGTTTGCGAACCCCTTCGAGGTCACGCTGCCGACGAAGATCCAGGAGATGACCGGCAAGCGCGTCGTGCGCCTGCTCGCGCGCGAGAAGGATATCCGGGACAAGTTCAACAAGGGCGCGGACCGGGGCGGCGGCGGTTTCGACGACGTCGTGATGCAGATCGGCGTCGAGTACGGCGAGGGCGGCGGCGAAGGCGAACTGAAGGAGGAGGATGTCAACGAGGAGTCCGGTCCGATCAT
>JAPLTR010000575.1 GCA_026398065.1 Verrucomicrobiota bacterium
GGCGGTGGCGGTGGCCATCCCGTTGTTTCTATGGATGGCCTACATCCGGTGGAAGTTTGGCCCGGCGGACGACACCGGGCTGGGCAATTTCACGCTGCCGCTTTCCGGCCTCGCAGAGAAGTGGGGCACCGCCCTGGCCGAACTGACCGTGCGGGGCGACTCGACGTCGCGCTGGGCGACGCTGGCCGTGGTGGTGGCGCTCACCGTGCAGTGGCTCTTCTTCCTGCTGCGCTGGCGGCCAAACGACCCGTGGTGGCGCATCGGGGCCGCCTATGCCGGCATGTTGTTGTTTCTCTCGACGCCGGTGTGGGAGGGCGCCCCCGGGGCGGCGACGCGGGTGCTGCTGCCGATGACCCTGGCGTTCAATATCCTCGTGCCGCGCGGACGGAAATGGCTGCCGCTGCTGATCGCGGGCAACCTGACGGTGGTCGCGGCCTACCGGGAGTTTTCACCGCCGGCGCATGAATTTTTCCTCGTGAGCGGCGAGCGCGAGCTCGTGGACGCGGTGGGGGTGGAGCCGGCGAAGGACTGGTACGGGCCGGAGTCGGACTCGAACGAGCGCTGGCGGTGGAGCTCCGGGCGGTCGACGCTGCGGATCCGCAACGGGGCGGGCGGCCCGCTGAACGTGACCGTGCGGGGCCGGGCGGCGGCGCTGGATGAACGCAAGCTGCGGGTACTCGGCGGCGATGCCATGGTTTGGTCGGGAGTGATCGAGCGGAAGCCGAGGACGTTTACCTTTGGTCTGGTGGTGCCGGAAGGCGGGACGACAATCCGGTTCGAAAGCGACAAGGCCTGGGTCACGACGATCACGGACACGCGCAGATTTTCCTTCAAGATTTCCGATTTGGAAGTGGTCGTGACACCCCCGACCCGGACACGCTGACGCATCATGGGCTTCGGCTTTCGAGACATTCTTTGGTGGATCCCCGGCTTTCGCGCCCGGGAGAAGGAGCATCGCCGCCTCGTCGCGCAGGTCGCCCAGTTGACGGCCCAGTTGGAGGCCCAGGTGGAGAAAGAGCGCGCCACGCAGGCGGAGTGGGCGCGGTTTTTCCCACCGGGGCATTTTTACTCGCCGCTGCCGTCGCGGGAGGAGATTGCGGACGCGTGGACGCGGGGAGGCTTCGGGCCGCCGTTTCCGGCGGTGGAGTTGAACGAGGCGGGGCAGTTTGCGCGGCTCGAGAAATTTGCGGGTTGGTATGCCGAGCAGCCGTTCCCCGAAAAGCCGACGGAGGGGCGGCGCTTCTATTTGGACAATCCCTCCTACGGTCACTACGACGCGTATATGCTCTACGGCATGTTGCGCGAGGCGCGGCCGCGGCGGATCATCGAGGTGGGCTCGGGCTTCAGCTCGGCGGCGATGCTCGACCTGAACGAGCGCGTGCTGGGTGGCGGGGTGAACTTCACGTTCATCGATCCGGACATGACACGGCTGCGTCCGCTGCTGCGGGCGGAGGACGCGGGCCGGGTGACGCTGATCGAGAAACGCGTGCAGGAAGTGCCGATCGAGGCGTTTGCCGCGCTCGGGGAAAATGACGTGCTCTTCATCGACTCGTCGCACGTGAGCAAGATCGGGAGCGACGTGAACCGGCTCTTCTTTGATGTGCTGCCCTCGCTCGCGCCGGGCGTACTGATCCACATTCACGACGTCGCGGGCAACCTGGATTACCCGCGGGACTGGTTGGAGGAGGGACGCGCGTGGAACGAGCAATACCTGCTGCGGGCGTTTTTGATGAACAATGCCGCCTACCGCATCCGATCACTTCCTCGCGGGGAAGGACGTGCATTTCCATGGCGGGCCGGACGGCCGTGAAGCTGTTCAACCAGCGGCGGAATTTTTTCATCACCGTGGGCGGGTAGAGCGAGAGGCGGGGGGGCTTGAGGTTCAGCCGCCGGTCGGGCACCTGGAAATATGCGACCCCACCCGGGGCGCAGAGACGGATGAACTCGGCGAGATAGCGGCGCGAATACGCGGGCGCGATGTGCTGAAGCGTGATCAGGGAGAGGACGAGGTCGAACGAACCGTCGGCGAAACAGGCGAGATCGGCGGCGGGGTTGTGGACGTAGGTGACACGGTCGCCGCGGCGGTTGTGTTTCCGGGCGTGGACGAGCATGTCGGCGGCGAGGTCGACGCCCGTGACGTGGTCGAATTCGAGGGCGAGGGCCTGGGTGAGACGGCCGACGCCGCAACCGAAGTCGAGGGCGCGCCCGTGGGTGAGTTGTGGATACCGGGCGCGGATCGCGGCGAGGGCGGCGGCGATGTCGTGTTCGCCGGTGGCGAAAAATTCATCGAGCGTCCACCGGTTGCCCTCCTTGCCGGGGGCGGTGAGGACCGCCCAGAGGGGATCCGTGCGGGCGAATTTTTCCCAATGCCGGCGGGTTTGCCAGAGTTTCATGCCGCGACGGTGAGATCAGAACGTCGCGATCGCCTCCAGACGGCGGCGATAGCGGGCACCGATGGCGGCGGGAGAGAAACGGGTCTCGATTGTCGCCCGGGCGGCGGCCCCGAGGCCCGCGCAGAGCGTCCGGTCGGCGAAGAGGCGGCGCATGTGGTCGGCGGCATGGGCCGGATCCGGATCGGCCCACGTGGCGCCCTTGGCGTAGGGGCCGTGATGGCGGTCGAGCGTGATCAGCGGGGCGCGGACCGGGCAGCCGTTGGTGCCAGTGACGAACTCGGCGGTGGCGGACCAGTCGGTGGAGATGACGGGCTTGCCGAGGTACATGGCCTCGGCGACGGCGAGCCCGAAACCCTCGGAGCGGTGCAAGGACACGAAGCAATCGCAGGCGGCCTCAAGGGCGTAGATGTCGGCGCGGGAGAGCGTGCCGGTGAGGAGGACGGTGCCGGGGAGGTCGCGGACGCTTTCCTGCAGGGCGGCGAAGTCGGCCTCGTTGCCAGCGACGTTCTGGACCTTGATCACGAGCGCGGCCCCGCGGCCCGCGAGACCGGAGGCGCGGAAGGCCGCGATGACGGCGCGGGGATTCTTGCGTTCGGCGTAGGAGTTGAGGTCGAAGAGCGTGAGGAAAAGAAACGGGTCCGCGGGCAGGCCGAGGCGGCTACGGAGGGCGGCGGGGGCTTCCGTCGGACGGGGGAACGCGATGGCGTGCGGCATCGTGAAGACCGGCAGGGGGGACTTGATCGCGATGGCGGCGGTGGCGAAGTCGCTCGGTGTCCAAATCTCGTCGAAGAAATCGAAGGCGGAGGTCCACGCATCGGGAAACTCGGGCAGCTCCCAGGCGAAGTAGCCGATGTTGTACTTGCCGGCGCGGAAGGCGGGGCCGTGATGATGGTCGAGGTCGCGTGAGGCCGGCGGATCGAGATGGACGACGTTGACCCCGTAGGGATTGGTGTCCTGCAGGCGCGAGGCGTAGGTCTGGTCACCGAGGCGGTTTTTGCAGTTGAGTTTTAGCGGGACGAGGGCGGACGGGATGCAGGCGGCGTCGGCGGCGCGGACCATGCAGCGGGCGGACTCGCCGACGCCGAGGTCGGCCGTGAGGAAGCCGACGATGTTGAGGCCGAGCTGGACATGGGCGCGCGCGTAGTCGGCGGAGTAGGGCGAGTGACGGCGGGAAAAATCGTAGATGATCTCACCGGCGGCGGTGCCAATGCTACCGAGGCGGAGCTGGCGGTTCTTGTTCTGGGCGCGGAACCGCTGGAGTTGCCTAAGACCGGAGACGCGCCCGAGCCACGCAAGGGTGTTGGTGACCGAGGTGCCGGAAAGGCGCAGGGTAAGGGTGATGCGATCGGCAGCAGGGAGGGCGACCGCGAGTTCCCAGGGACCGGGCCGGAGGTCGGCGAGGGTGCCGACGGGCTGTCCGTTGACCGAAACGTGCAGGGCGGGGGCGGAGACCTCGAGCCCGCGGGCGTCGGGGTGCGGACGAACCTCACCGCGCAAAATCAGGCCGCGCACGCCGTCGAGCGGCGGGAGATGGACGGTGCCCTGTTCGCGAATCCAGGCGGAGTCGGTGGCAAACTCGTCGAAGAAGATGCCCGCATAGTCGGTGGAGCGCCGGGAGTAGGCGCCGCCGGCGGGAAGCGTGCGGTGAGCGGAACGCATGTAGTCGGAGAGGAGGGAAGGGTGGCGGGCGGAAGTTGGCAAAAGGTTTCCGCGGTGGGCGTCCGCATGAAAATTCCCGGAGTGCAGGCTTGCGCCGACGTGGCGTGCGGCCTTTCAAGAAGGCGTCCGCTGCAACGGCGAGTGCGCTGCAAGCTCTCGTGCGATACCCCCCTACAACTTGGTCTGGCTTTTTGGCCGCGCGTTGGCGCGTGGCTTTGCTCGTGCTCGTCACCACGGTCGTGTGGGTGACGCATTACGATCGTTGGACGCTGGCCAGTTGGTCGGTGCCGACGGACTACAGCGGGGATTCGCTGGAAATCCTGGCGAGGATCTCGGCGGCGGCGGAGGGTGATACGGCGCCGTTGCGGCCGCAGGTTGTCTCGCGGCTCGGCGCGCCATATGGGGCGAACTGGAGCGCGTATCCGTCGTCGGACCTTCCCCTGATCTGTGCGCTGGGCTGGCTGGCGCGGGGCGTGGGGGTGTTCGCGGCGGCCAACATTGCGCTCCTGCTGGCGACGGTGAGCGCCGCGCTGGCGTTTTACGGCTGTGCGCGGTGGCTGCGGGCGCGGTGGGAGTGGGCGTTCGCGGGCGCGGTGCTGTTTGCATTTACGTTTCAGACCTTCAGCCGGGGGCTGCCCCACCTCTTCCTCCTGTTCGCTTGGACGGTGCCGCTGGCACTGGTGTGCTGCGGACTGGTGGCGTCGAGCCGCCGGCTGCGGACGCGTGGATGGAGCGGGGCGTTTTGCGTCGGCGTGGCCCTGGTCATCGGAGTGGGAAATCCCTACACGCTCTTCCTCTTCCTGCAGTTGCTTGGGTGGGCGCTGGTGGCGCAGTGGCTCGGCTCGCGGCGGCGGGAAAACCTGCGGGTGGGCCTGATCGCGCTGGCGCTGGCGATGGGAGCTTTCTTCGTCGTCGAGTCGCATGTGTGGCTGTTTACGCCGGACACGGCGGCGACCTCGCCGCTGGTGCGCAACTACGGGGCGACGGAGCGCTATGCCTTGAAGCCGCTGGAGCTGTTCCTGCCGCCGGCGGCACACCGGTGGGAGGCGCTCGCTTTTTTTGGCAACCGCTATGTCCGGTGGTCGGAGTGGAGGAACGGCGAGGCCTTCGCGCCCTATCTCGGGGTGGTGGGGATCGTGGGATTTGTGTGGCTGGCGGGCGCGACCCTGCGGGCGATCCTGCGCCGGAAGCGGGTGCCGGGCGTGGCGTTGCCGGCGGGCTGGGTACTGGCGTTCGCCTCAGTGGGCGGCGTGACCAACATCATGGCGTTTTTCACGGGGCTGATCGTGTTTCGGGCGACGAACCGCTTCAGCATTTTCCTGTCGGCGGTGGTGCTCTTGTTTCTGGCGACGCGCTTGTCGCGGTGGTGGCGCGAGCGGCCGGCGCGGCAGCCTTGGGCACTGTCGCCCCGGCTATGGCGGGCGAGCAGCGTGGTGGCGGCGGTGGTGGTCGTCGTCGTCGGTCTTCTCGACCAGTTGCCCCGGCCGCCGGACCCGGAGAAGCAGGCGCGGATCGCGCGGCGCATCGCGACAGACCGGGAGCTCGGCGAGATGCTCGAAGGCCGCCTGCCGAAGGGCGCCATGGTGTTTCAACTGCCGGTGATGACGTTTCCCGAGGCCGGGCCGCGCGGACAGCTCGGGGACTACGAGCACTTCCGGCCGTACCTGGCGACGAGTTCGCTGCGGTTCAGCTACGGGGCGCTGCGGGGACGCAGCCGGAGCCGGTGGCAACGGGAGGCCGAGACCCTGCCGACGGAGGAACTGGTGCAGCGGCTCGAACGCTACGGGTTTGCAGCACTGTATTTCAACAAGCGCGGATTTGCGGACCGCGGGGAAAAACTGCTCGCGGAGCTGACGGCGATGGGGCGGACCCAGCGCATCGATGGGCGGCTGGGCGACCAGGTGGCCGTGCTACTGAATCCCCAGGCGCAGCCGAAGCTGCCTCTCGCCCGCACGCTGACCTTTGGCCTGGGCTGGCACAACGCGCCGCCAGGAGAGCCGCGCTGGGCGTACGGGCCGGCGGCGCTGTCGTATTTCAATCCCTCGACGCAGCCGGTGCGCGCAAAGGTGAAGTTTGTCGTGAGCAGTGCGGGCGAGCGCAACCTGACGGTGCGCTGCAACGATGAGCAAAAATTTTCGGCAGCGATTGGCGGCGATCGGCAGGAGATCGGGCTGGGGCTCACCTTGCAGCCGGGGTTCAACCGCTTCGATCTGGAGTCGGCAGAGCCGGCGGAGCGTACGAGCCAGGAGCGCGGACACCTGCGGAGTTTCGCGGTGCACGAAACTACCGTCCAGGTGGAGAGTACGTTGGCGGCGGCGCCGTAGGCGGGCTAAGGCCGGCGCCGGGCGAGCAGAAGGAAGACTCCGCCGGCGAGGCTCCACAGAACAGAGACGGCCCAGACGAGGACGGCGAGGAGGAGTGCGTGCTGGCGGGCGGAGTCGTCGGGGAGCAGCCCGCGGAGGGCGAGCATGCCCAGGAGCGCGCCTTCACGGATGCCGTGACCGCCGACGCTGACCGGGAGCACGGTGGCGGCGTAGGCGACGGACATGGCGAGCGAAACCTCGATGAAGGGAAGGGGCAGGCCGAGGCTCCGGGCGAGCAACCACACGGATAGAAAATCGAGCAACCAGATGACGTAGCTGGAGGCGAGCGCAGCGAGCAGGGTGCCCGGGGTGGCCCGGGCGCGTTCAAGGATATCCCCAAGGGTGGCGAAGCGGGTCGGCCCGAGCCAGCGAGTGAGCCACGGCGGCGGGCGACGGCAAAGGAAGACGAAGGCGATGACGCTGGCGACGGAGAGCGCGGCACAAAGCGCGAGGAGGAGGCGGAGTTCGCCGTGGCGGGCGACGGTTTCGAGCTTCAGGAGCAAGGTGAGCGCAGCGAGACTGAGGAGAACGACGAGGCCCGTGACGCGGTCGAGCAGGGTGGCGGCAAGGCCGGCGGCCTGGCGGTCGGGGGCGTCGCGACAGACGTAGAAGGCGCGTGCGGCGTCGCCGCCGAGTCCGCCGAGGAGAAAGGCATTGTAGAAGTTTCCAATCCACGTGACGACGTGCGCCCACGAAAGGGAGAGCGTGACGCCCTGGGCGCGAAGCAGGATCCACCAGCGCCAGGCGTGGAGGGGAAAGGTGAGACCGGCGACAAGGGTGGCGATGACGACCGGTCCGAGGTCGAATTTTCCGTGCAGGCCGGCGAACTGGCGCCAGTCGATGCTGACCACCAGCGCGGCGACCACCAGGGCGGAGAACGCATAGCGCGCCGCGCGGCCGGCGGGGGTGTCGAGGAGGGCGAGGAAACGGCGCATCATGCGGCGGAAGCGGAGAGTGGCGGCGGCGGGCGGCGGGCCGCAATGGATAATGTTGCGGGCGGGCGGCGGCCTCATCCCAATGGGCGGCCCCGCATGAACACGGACGAATATCTTAAACTGGCCGAGGTCGAGGACCGGATGTGGTATTTCCGGTCGTTGCACGCGCATGTCGTGCGCCTGCTGGACCGGGCGGAGGTGAAGCCCGACGCGGCGGTGTTGGATGCGGGCTGCGGGACCGGTGGAATGATTCTGCGGTTGCGCGAACGGCAGCCGGGCTGGCGGTGGAGCGGGATCGATTTCATGCCAATTGCGTGCGAGCTGGCGCGCAAGCGCTGCGGCCCGGGGACGGATATCCGTGAGGCGAGCGTCACAGCCCTGCCGTTCGGCGACGCGAGCTTTGATGCGGTGGTGTCGGCGGACGTGATCTGCCAGGTGACGGACGCGGATGTGGCGGTGAAGGAATTTTTCCGTGTGCTGAAGCCGGGCGGGGTCGTGGTGATCAATGTGCCGGCCTACATGTGGATGTGGTCGTACCATGATGATTCCTGCCAGACGAAGCACCGGTACACGCGACCCGAGGTGGATACGCTGATGCGCGAGGCGGGTTTTGCGGAGCGCAGGACGACCCACTGGAACGCGCTGCCCTTTCCGCTGGTGTGGACGAAACGCAAGCTGCTGCGGAGCGACCGGGACACGAGCGATGTGAAGGACTATCCGGCGGCGATCGACGCGATGTTCAGCGGCATGATGGCGGTGGAGCATGCGTGGCTGCGCGCCGGCGGGGCGTGGGCGTGGGGCACCTCGGTGCTGGCGGTGGCGCGGAAACCGGCGAAGTAAGGTGACATGATCCATTTTCCCGTCGCACTGGCGCTGCTGCTCCACGTCCTGTTCTGGGGCGCGGGGCTGGCGATGCTCACCATGCCGCGGGCGTGGCGGCGGTTTTGGCCGGTGCTCGTGGTGCCGGCGGGACTGGCCCTGCAATCGGCGGTGGTCTGGGCCGGGGTGTACGCGAATTTTCCGGGAACGAACAGCTACGCGGCCTGCAGCGAGGTTGTTCCGGCGGCGCTGCTCGCGGTGGCGCTGGCGCGGCGCGGGACGCGGGCGGCATGGATCGACCTGCAGCGCATCGGCGTCGTGTGGCTCACGAGCGTGGGTTGTCTCCTGCTCATGGTCGCACCGCTGGCGTGGGCGTCGAAGCACCTTACCACGCTTTCGCTCGGGAGCTGCGATGCCGGCGACTACGGCGCAGGGGCGCGGGTGCTGCAGGAATTTGCGCGGACGGAGCGCGGCGGATTTCTCGGACTGACCGAGGTGGTGCGCGTGCAGTCGGTGGACAACTTCTTCGACTACTGGACGCGGCTGAACCACTTCACGCCCTCGGCCTTGATCGCGTTCAACGGATCGGTGCTGGGATGCGAATCCCACGAGCTGACGAGTTTGCTGACGATGGTGCTGGCGGCGGGATCGCTGCCGGTGGTCTTCTGGATGGCGCGCGCGGTGATCGGTTTCGGCGCGGGTCCCAGCGTGGCGGTGGCGTTGCTCTACGGCTTGAGCCCGTTGACGTGGTACATCGTGGGGCACGTGGCACCGGGGCAATTGCTCGCGGCGATGGCGGTCGGCCTGATCACGTGGGCGGGAGTGGCGGCGTGGCGCGGACGGTTGACGTGGAGACGCGGCGCGAGCTTCGCGGCGGTGTTCGCACTCGGCTACTGGCTGCTGCTGGGCAGTTATAATTTCTTTGTGGTGCTGTGCCTGGTGCCGGCGGTCGCCTATGCGGGCGGCCTGGCGCTCTGGCATGGCGAATGGCGACGGTTCGGGCAGTGGCTGGTCGTGGTGCTGGCGCCACTGGTCGGGTGCGGACTGATCTTCGCGGGGCGCGTCACGGGGCTGATCGAGCGGTTCCAATTGCTGCAGACCTACGATTTTGGCTGGAAGATTCCGGCGCTGACGCCGGAGGGCTGGTTGGGCCTGGTGAGCGGGCCGGACCTGGAGCCGTGGCATTTTTATGGGCTGCGCTGGGTGCTGGCCGCGACGGTGCTCGTGCTGCTGGGGTGGGCCACCGCGCGGGCGGTGAGTGAGCGCCGGAGGAAGACGTGGGGGGCGCTCGCGGTGACGGTGCCCGTGCTCGCGGGCTACGCATTTTTGGAGTGGCGCGGGGCCCGGATGGGCACGAACGCGAGCTACGATGCCTTCAAGCTTTTCGCGGTGTTCTACCCGGTGATGCTGCCGGCGTTCTGCTGGTGGATCACGCTGCGGTGGAGCCGCCGGCTCACCGAATGGCTGGGGGTGCTGGGAGTGGCGGGAGTCGTGCTGCTGGGGAACACCGTGGGCACGGGGATGATTTTTTGGCGGATGTGCGCGGCGCCGCTGATCGTCGATGCGGAGTTGCGGAAAGTAAGGGTAGTCGAGGCGAGACCGGAGGTGTCGTCAGTAAATGTGCTGCTGCCGGACATGTGGTCGCGGCTGTGGGCGAACGCCTTTTTGCTGAAGAAGCCGCAGTATTTTCTGACGGACACCTACGAGGGGCGCTGGCACACCGCGCTCAAGGGCGAGTGGGATCTGCAGGGCGGACTCGTCGCGGTGACCCTGCCGGAAGGTGCGAGTGTGCAGGTGAGCCCGCACCACCAGCTCACCCGGAGGGCGAACGAAAACTGGGTGAAGGCGGAGTTTGGGGCCGGATGGAACGGGGAGGAGTTTTTGCCGGGCACGACGGAGCGCTGGCGTTGGTCGAAGCGGGCAGGGGAAATCGTGGTCGAGAATGCCCACGCGCAGTCCAGGAAAGTTGCGCTGCGGGTGGAGGCGCGCGGATTGAAAGCGGGCGAGGTGGTCGTAAAAGCCGGCGGTGCGGTGGTCGGGCGGGCCGCGGTGACGGAGGCGCGCGGCGTGCTGAGGATCGAAGGGCTGACGGCCGGGCCGGGCCGGACGATATTCTCCCTTGAGAGTGGCGACGGGCGGAATCTGGCCGTCGACAGCCGGGAGCTGGGCGTGTGCGTGTGGCGGGTGGAGATCGTGGTATCCGGGAAATAAAGACCGGACGGCGGGTAAATATGCACGCGCCGACGGCGGGTGGGCGATTTTTGAGGTTGGCGAGCGTGCGACGACACGTGTTTGCTGAACGGCACATGGCGGCTTCGACGAATCTTCGCCGGGTTTATTCCGGCAAACGCGTGCTTATCACGGGTGGGCTCGGTTTCATCGGTTCGAATCTGGCGCGGGCGCTGGTGAAGCTCGGAGCCAAGGTGAGCGTCGTGGACAGCCTGATCCCGGAGTATGGCGGTAACCGCCGGAACCTTGCCGGCCTCGCGGGACGCGTAAAGGTGCATGTGGCCGACGTGCGCGACTGGCCGCGGCTCCCGGCGCTCGTGAAGGACCAGGATTTTCTGTTCAACCTCGCGGGCCAGACGAGCCATATGGACTCGATGACGGATCCGCAGACCGACCTCGACATCAACGGGCGGGCGCAACTCGCGATCCTCGAGGCCTGCCGGGTGCACAACCCGGGCGTGCGCATCGTGTTTGCCAGCACGCGGCAGATCTACGGGAAGCCGGACTATCTGCCGGTGGATGAAAAGCACCCGCTGCGGCCGGTGGATGTGAACGGGATCAACAAAATCGCGGGCGAGTCGTTTCACCTGCTCTATTCGCGGGTGCACGGGATCCGGGCGACGGCGCTGCGCCTGACCAACACGATCGGGCCGCGGATGCGCGTCAAGGACGCGCGCCAGACTTTTGTCGGCATCTGGATCCGGCGGCTCGTCGAGGGCGAGGCGATCGAGGTGTGGGGCGGCGAGCAGCTGCGCGATTTCACCTATGTCGACGACGCCGTGGAGGCGTTTATGCTGGCGGCGGCGCGCGACGAGGCGGTGGGAGAAGTCTTTAACCTGGGCGGCCCGCCGCCGGTGACGCTGGAGGAACTGGCGGCGACGCTCGTGGAACTCAACGGTGGCGGCGTGTATGTGGTGAAAACGTTCCCGGCGGAGCGGAAGAAGATCGATATCGGCGACTACTACGCGGATGACCGGCTGATTGGGCGCAAGCTCGGCTGGAAGGCGCGGACGGACCTGCGCACGGCGCTGGCGAGGACGCTGAAGTACTATCGCAAGGAACTGCGGCACTATGTCTGAGCCGGCCGCGGCGGGATTTTCCGGGGCGAGGGATGGTTTTTGGGTTGGCGCAGGCACCGTTGCGCAATCAGCGTAAGGCAACCCCCTACATGGATTCAGTCGCCCTTAGCTTCGTCATTCCGCTCTACCGCAGTGCAGAGACCATCGGCGCGGTGGTGCGGGCGATCGAGGAGCTAAAAATCGAGGGCGGGCACGAGATCGTCCTGGTGCACGACGGCAGCGGTGAGGAAACGAGCGCGGTCTGCCGCGAGCTGGTCAAAACGGCGAAGGTGCCGATCACGCTGATCGAGCACGCGCGGAACTTCGGCGAGCACAACGCGGTGCTCACCGGCTGGAGGGAGGCGCGCGGGGCGCACATCGTGAACCTCGACGACGACGGCCAGAACCCGCCGGCGGAAGCGGCGCGCATGTGGCGGCACGCGAAGGAGACCGGGCTCGACGTGGTGTTCGGTCACTACGCGGTGAAGCAGCACTCGGCCTGGCGGAACTTTGGGAGCTGGTTCACGAACCGGATGACGGATTGGGCGCTGGACAAGCCGACGGGATTTTATCTGTCGAGCTTCCGATGCGTGAGCGCCTTCGCCGCGAAACAAGTCGTGGGCTACGCCGGTCCGTTTCCCTACATCGACGGGCTGCTGCTCCAGGTGACCCAGCGCATCGGCTCGATCGAGGTGCGGCACGAGTCACGCGTGGCGGGGGCGAGCACGTACACGTTCCGCCGGCTGGTGCGGCTGTGGCTCAGCGCGTGGGTGAATTTTTCCGTGCTGCCGCTGCGGGTGGCCACCGCGGTCGGCCTGATCGTCGCCGTGATGGGCGTGGTGGCGTTCTGCTTCGTCGCCTGGCTCTGGTGGATCAACGAGGGCCCGGCCTCGGGCTGGGGCTGGATCATGGCCGGGCTGCTGATCTTCTCCGGCACGCAACTCGTCATGCTCGGACTGATCGGCGAGTATATCGGGCGCATGTTCCTGGCGGTGAACCAGCGGCCGCAGTCGGTCGTGCGGGAAGTGGTACGCCGGTAGGGACCGGACGCGGGCGTCGATCACCCGGCGCGGGGAAATAGCTTTTCCCAGTGGGCGAATTCGCGAGCGAGGGCGGACGCGAGGGCGGCAACGGCTTCGGGCGGCGGTGCCGGATCCAGACCGTACAGGTGGAAAAACGCGCGGCGGGCGAGGACACGATCCTCGTAGCGGGGTTCGAGGAGGATGCGCTCGAAGAGTTCGCGACACCACGCCCGGAGCGCGCCGGGATCGGTGAGCAAGTCCTGCCGCCAGCGGCGGGCGAGGCGGTAG
>JAPLTR010000840.1 GCA_026398065.1 Verrucomicrobiota bacterium
CTCGAACCAGCTTGGCAGGAGAACGAGGTCGTTGTTGAGCAGCGCGAGAAACTCGCCGCGGGCGACGGCGGCGGCGCGGTTGTTGGCGGCGGCGTAGCCGAGATTGCGCTCGTTTAGGACGACCCGGAAAGGCGCGGCGAGCGTGGCGAGCCATGCACGGGTGCCGTCGGAGCTGCCGTCGTCGACGAGAATGATCTCATGGGCGAGCCCGGAGGGCAGGGTGGCCTGCAGGCTTTCAACGCAGGCGCGGGTGAGCGCGAGATTGTTGAAGAGGGGAATGATGAAGCTGACCTGCACGCGGAGATGAGCGTGATAGGCGGTGGACGGGGCGTAAAGCCGCGCGTGAGGTTTCGTGAGAGAACCGAGCGAGAGGTGCGCTGCGGTGGGGAGACGCTATCACGCTGTGGCCGTAGGGCGGGCATCCTGAGAGGCGTCCGCAAGACGGACGCCCTACAGTGCAAATGTGGTTCGCGGCGTAGAGCCGCTGCTAGACCTTTTCGTCCGCGATACGGCGGAGGTAGGCGCCGTAGGAGGACTTGCCGAGCTTGGCGATGTTGGCGTCGAGGCCGGCGCGATCGATCCAGCCCTTGCGGAAGGCGATTTCCTCGAGGCAGGCGATCTTCAGGCCCTGGCGGTTCTCGATGACGGAGACGAATTGCGCGGCCTCAAGGAGGGAGTCGTGCGTGCCGGTGTCGAGCCAGGCGGTGCCGCGGCCGAGGAGCTCCACGCGCAGTTTGCCGGTCTCAAGGTAGAGGCGGTTGAGATCGGTGATCTCCAGTTCCCCGCGCTTCGAGGGCTTGAGCGTGCGGGAAAGGCGGACAACCTCGGCGTCGTAAAAGTAGATGCCGGGAATCGCGTAGTTGGATTTCGGCTGCGCCGGCTTTTCCTCGAGGGAGAGCACGCGGCCGTCGGGGGCGAACTCGACCACGCCATAGCTCTTCGGGTCAGAGACGTGGTAACCGAAGATCGTCGCGCCCTCGGTGCGGGCGCCGGCGGCCTCGAGTGAGCGGGTGAAATCGTGGCCGTAGAAAAGATTGTCGCCGAGAACGAGGGCGGCGGGTTCGTTCTTCAGGAAGCCGGTGTCGCCGGCGATGTGGAAGGCTTGCGCGAGACCATCGGGGCTGGGCTGCTCGGCGTACGAGAGCTTGAGGCCGAGATTGGAACCGTCGCCCAAGAGCTTCTTGAACAGCGGGAGGTCGATCGGCGTCGAGATGATCAGGATCTCACGAATGCCGGCCAGCATCAGCACCGACAGCGGATAGTAGACCATCGGCTTGTCGTACACCGGCATGAGCTGCTTGCTCACGGCGATGGTCAGGGGGTAGAGGCGGGTGCCCGAGCCACCGGCGAGGATGATGCCTTTGCGATTCATGGGAAATTATTTGGCGGTACCGAGGCGTTCGCGGGCGTATTTCTTGGAGGTGATGTCGGCGGCCCACTGGCGGTGGGTGAGGTACCAGTCGACGGTCTTCTCGATGCCGGTGTCGAAATTTTCCTTGGGCGACCAGCCGAGCTCTTTGCGGATCTTGGCGCTGTCGATGGCGTAGCGGCGGTCGTGACCGGGGCGGTCGGCGACGTAGGTGATCTGCGAGACGTACGGCTTGCCGTCGGCGCGCGGAGATTTCTTGTCCAAGATCGAGCAGATGCGATTAACGATCTCAAGGTTGGGGCGCTCGTTGAGGCCGCCGACATTGTAGGTCTCGCCGACCCGACCCTTGGTGAGGGCGAGCCAGATGGCGCTGGCGTGGTCCTCGACATAGAGCCAGTCGCGGATCTGCTGACCGTCGCCGTACACCGGGAGCGGCTTGCCCTCGAGGGCGTTGAGAATCATCAGCGGGATCAGCTTCTCGGGGAAGTGGAAGGGCCCGTAATTGTTGGAGCAATTGGTCGTGATCGTCGGGAAACCGTAGGTGTGCTGGAAGGAGCGCACGAGGTGGTCGCTGGACGCCTTGGAGGCGGCGTAGGGCGAGTTGGGCTCGTAGGGGCACTCCTCGTTCCACGGGGCGTCGCCGGCGGCGAGAGTGCCGTAGACTTCATCGGTGGACACGTGGAGAAAACGGAAGGCCTCCTTGCGCGGGGAAGGGAGCTTGGACCAGTGAAGGCGGGCGCAGTTGAGCAGGCGCAGCGTGCCGACGACGTTGGTCTGGATGAAGGGCTCGGGCGAGTCGATGGAACGGTCGACGTGGGACTCGGCGGCGAAATTGACGATGGCGTCGATCTGATGCTCGGCAAGGAGCTGGGTCACGAGGGCGGTGTCGCCGATGTCACCGTGCGCGAAGACGTAGCGCGGGTCACCCGCGAGGTCGGCGAGGTTGGCGGGGTTGCCGGCGTAGGTGAGGGCGTCGAGATTGACGAGGCGCTGGAGCGGGGAGCCCTTTTCGAGCAGGCGCTGACGGATGAAATTGGAACCGATGAAGCCGGCGCCGCCGGTGACGAGGATGTTCATGCGCGGAAAATCAGGCGGCGGCTTTGCGCCAGTTGCGGAGGTCGCGGGTGACGGCCTCGCGGACCTCGGTCATCTGGATGCCGACGCTGGCGAGTTTGGCCGAGGACATCACGCAGTTGGAGCGCGGGGTCTTCGCGGCGGTCTGCATGAAGGCGGTCTCGTCCTTGAAAAAGACGTATTCTTTCGGGCAGACGCCGCTCTTCAGGATCAGGTCGACAACCTCGCGGGTGGTGACCTGGCCGGGATTGGTGACGTTGTAGATGCCGAAAGGGACGCGCTTTTCCCAGCACGCAAACGTGGCGGCGACGAACTCCTCGAGCTGCGAAATGGAATTGGTGGCCTCGAGGAGAGTCTTGTAGCGCATCAGCTTCGTGAGGTAGTTGCGCGGGTTTTCCTCGTTGTTGTACGGGATGCGGAGGCGCCAGATGAAGACGTTCGGCGTGCCGGCGAGGACCTCCTCGCCGAGGGCCTTGGTGCCGCTGTAAAACGAGCAGTTGTTCGTGCGGAAGCTGAAATTCGGGACGTCGGTCTCGGTGAAGCCGGTGCCGTCAGGGCGGGAGCCGGTGTAGATGCAACCGGAAGAAACGTGGCCCCAGGGGACGCCCGCTTCGGAGCAGGCTTTGGCGACAATGCCGGGGAACACGGCGTTGCCGAAGAGACACTCGGTCTTGTGCAGTTCGCAGGCGTCGACGTTGGGTTTACCCGTGTAGCCCGCGGCGTTGATGAGAAACTCGGGCTTGTCGCGCAGGAGGGCGTCACGCAGCACCTCGGGGTTGGTGTAGTCGACCTCGGCACGGCGCAGATTGCGAAAGGGAATGCCTTTGCGTGCGAGCAGGGCCTGATAAGCTTGACCGACGTAACCGGAGCCTCCGAGCAAATAGATCATAGAGGTTCGGAGGAAAGTCGGACAAGGGCCCGGGAACAAGGCTTTTTAGGGAGGAGGGGAGACGGTTTCTACGCCTTTGGTTTCGGCGGAACGGGAACGGGGCGCTCGGCCAAGACCGGGCGAAAAGAAAACCGCCGCACCCCAGAGGAGTGCGGCGGTTGAAGAAGGCGATGCCGGCCCGAATGGGCCGCGGTACAACCGGGACTTAGAACGTCAGCTTGGCTCCGACCTGGATGCGCCAGCGGGACTGGACGTTCTCGAGGACGAAGTTGGTATTGGCGACCGGCGTGACGAAGGTGGGGGCGATCTTGCCGGCGGCGGTATAAGAAGCGCCACCGAGGCTGAGGCGGCGGAACACGTCGTTGCTGATGAGGATCGGCTCTTCGTAGTAATTAAAGAGTTTCTTGCTGAGGAAGGAACCGAAGTTGATGAAATCAGCGAAGAGCTCGACCTTGAACGGGCCGCCAACGGGGATGGTCTGGGATACCTTCACATCGAGGCGGTTGACCCACGGCTGCTGGAACGCGTTCTTCGGGGCGAAGCCACCGGCGTACTTGGCGAGACCGTGCGAATTGATGTAGTCGAAGTAGGCGGTCTGCTGGGCGGACGTCATCGCGGAGAAGTCGAACCGGGCGTCACCCAGACCGGTGGGTACGGCGACGAGGTCGTTGTCGCCGCGGCTGTCGCCGTTGAGATCGGTGTTGTAGACGTAGCTGTACGGATCGCCGGAGCGGCCCTCATAGTAGAGCGAGGTGAAGGTCTTCCAGTTTTTCTTGAATTCGAACTCGCGGGTGAGGGTGACTTGGAAGCGATCTTTG
>JAPLTR010000534.1 GCA_026398065.1 Verrucomicrobiota bacterium
CTCGCTCTCGAGCGGGACGATCTGGGCGGCGCCGATCTCGGTGGCCTTGCGCACGATCGCGTCCATCGACGTGCCCTTCGGCAGCGCCTGGCCGAGGGTGATGGCGAAGGGCAGGGGGGCGCTGCGCCGGGTGGAGAGCACCTTGAGCACCGCCGCGTGCTTGCGGTCGGAGACGAGGGTGGACACCCACTCGGTGCCGCGGCCGTCGAACACCACGACCGTGTCGCCCGTGCGCGCGCGGTTCACGGCGACGAGGTGATGCGACTCGTCCGGCGAAAGCGTGAGCTCGTTGCGTTCGGCGGCGGCCGGCGGGCAGTAGGCGCGGAAATCAGGCATGTGCGGGGAAGTTGAAGGTCGAATCGGCCGGGTGGAAAGCAGGATTCGCCGCCCGCCCCGGGCGGTCCCGGCGGGATGGGAGGCGCGCGCCGCCGGCCGCGGCCCTGCGCGGGCGCCGTAAATCAGTTGTATAATTACTCCGTAATATTTGAGTGGATACACGGCGTCGGCGGACGGCCGGCCGGTGCCGGCGGGACGCGGCAGCGCAAAAAAAGGCCAAAAGGGGCCATTTCGCGGGGTGTGATTCCTACGTAGGCAATGTGCGCGTTTCCCGCGGCAGAGAGGACTCGACCTCATGGGCTTAGGGCTGATTACTCATTCTCATGATGACGCGTCGCTCACTTATGACCCAGCCGCACCAAGTGCTGGCGACCGTCCGCCCCACCTGAGTCGCTCCCGCCGACCGAGGTCCTTCTACCCCACTTTCCTCCTTCCTTCTTCAACATGTTCACCTACACGAAAGCTCCGTTGCCTGGTCCCAAGCGCGCGCTCGATCTGTTGTGCTGCGCCGTGGCGTTCCCGTTCTTCGTGGTTCTCACCCTGTTTGTCGCCCTGTTGATGAAGCTGACCTCTCCGGGGGTCGTGTTCTTCCGCCAGGAACGCGTCGGCCTCAACGGCCGCCGGTTCAAGATCTACAAGTTCCGCTCCATGCACGTGAACGCGGAGACCAAGGGCCACCAGAACTATTTTGCGCAGCTCGTGCAGACCAACTCCCCGATGCAGAAGCTCGACGCCAAGGGCGACTCCCGCGTGATCTTCGGCTGCTGGTTTCTCCGTTCGACCGGCCTCGATGAGCTCCCCCAGATCATCAACGTCTGGCGCGGCGACATGAGCATCGTCGGTCCCCGCCCGTGCATCCCCTATGAATACGAGCAGTATACGGAAGCCCAGCGCGAGCGCTTCCGCAGCACGCCGGGCCTGACGGGTCTCTGGCAGGTTTCGGGCAAGAACCGCACGACCTTTGAGGAAATGATCAATTTGGACCGCAAGTACACGGAGACCAAGAGCTTGGGCCTCGATCTCTGGATCATCGCCATGACGATCCCGGCGCTGTGCATCCAGGTTTCGGACGTGGTCAAGGCCCGTCGCGCCGCCGCGCAGGAAAAGCGCGCCGCCGCCCTCCGTTCGATGTCGAGCGATCAGGGTGAAGTCGCCCACGCCCGGATGCAGTCGGCTCGCTGAGCCCGGCTCGTAGACCGGACGTCAGGCTTGATTGCTGGACGAATCCGTCGGAGGCGGGCGACCGCCCGATCCTTGCCAGAGATCAAGCCGTCGGTGTGAGGGTATCGCCGTCCGGGGCCGGTTTGCGTCCCGGGGAGGTGCCGCCGTGGCGGAGTTCAACCGCCGGGACCGGAAAACAGTAAGGGCGCCAGGATCGCTCCCGACGCCCTTGCCGACTTAAACTGCAAACTATGAATTTCCCAAAAAGAACGGGTAACTAACACGGGGAAAGACGCGGCGCCGTCGCAGACGTTCAAAAAAGGTCCCGCAAGAAAATTACGTGGACATGGGGGAAGGGGTTTTCCAGTTTGCGCGAACGCTTCCCAACGCCCGGGTGGCGGAATTGGCAGACGCAGTAGACTCAAAATCTTCCGGAGCAATCCTTGTGGGTTCGATTCCCACCCCGGGCACCAGTTTTAGAGTGAGGAAGTGAGGTTCGTTTCCCTCCGTGGAATTCATGGTGAAATTGGGTTCGGATGGGTAGTTCGTTTGGTAAGAACGCCGTTGAGTCCGCGTCGGGAAAATCCGGCCCAGTTGGCGTGGGACAAATATCACCTCAAAAACCTAACGGAAATGTGGTCGGGTTCTCCGTGTATCTCGGAGTCAACGCAGACGGCCGGAGGGAACGACGGTTCTTCGTCAATCGTTCGGGCGCGGAGACGTTCGTTGCCCAACGAAGCACGACACCTGTTCCCGTTGGGGAATTGTGGGATCGGAAAGCTGAGATTCGCTTCGCTCCCGAACGGCTTCGGCCAATCGGAGTGAACGCCCTGTCGAGGTGGTGACATCCCGTGCGGGTTCGTTTGGAAGGGTCGCCGCGGACAAGAGACAGCTGTTCAGGCGCGCGAGAACTTGCGGCGAGACGTGATGACACCGGCCAATGACAACATCATCAGCGCGAGAGTGCTGGAAGCCTCGGGCACACTGCTGACCTTGATGGATTCCATTCTCGCCCCCACAGTACCGCCGGTGTAAGACGAATCGCGTGAGTAAACTACAATTACTCCCTGAGAAAGGAGTAGATTCTCGTCCGCTGATGTGTAGCTGAATTGAACGGAAGCACTTGTGGATCCGTTAAGAAATGCCGAAACGGTGCTCCCGTCGTCGACTATTTTTACGTCAAACCACGTCCCGGCGGGCAATGGAAGAAATGTCTGAGAAAAAGCCTGCGAACCGCCGATCAGCCCCAACACGATTGACTGGGATTCATTGTAGAGCCCCAGGGAAATACCACTTGTCGGTGAAGCCGACCCACCCGTATGGGAACCATCCGTCTTCCAAACGAGATTTGCCGAAGACAGATTTCCTGTGAGCTTGATTGTGACGTCTATCTCAAGAGCCCCGGTGAAAGAGCCGGTAGAAGTCAAATACCCACGGTTATTTGATGTTACGTAGCCTCCTGAGACCGTAGTTGAAGAGTCGCCATAGGGATCACTCACGTTCCACAGACTGGAATTTAGTGAGTTGCCCGAAAACGTATCGGTCAACAGCACCGTGTTCGCTTTCAAACAGGTTGATAAGACAAGGCCAAGGGCGAGAAATCTAATCGGAGTTTTCATTGTGAAACGAGGATTGCCTGAGGTTGAAGATGGGGCGTCGTTGTGACCGGATCGGAAATCCCGTCAGCCCCCAAAGTCGAGCCGATTGAAATCATAGGACACGGTGAGTGTGGGCCCCCTTACGTCGTCGAACGAATCCACGTCGGACAGCGACCCCGACGTGGAGAGGGCGATTTTGGATGGTCACCCAGTTTGGCACGACTCCAAACACATCAACCAAATCAGTCGCCGATCAAAAAAGTAACCAAATTCCAACTACGAAAATAGTGACGGCGTTGTCAGAGTGGAAAGACGGCGCAGGTAGGACACAACGGATGGCCGGTCGGACGCACCTTGGCTGCCCTGGGTGACGGGCTGCTCCCGCCGCCGCGGGCATTCAGGGCAGAGGCGCCGCGCCATGAGCGCGGCGTTCAGGACGGGCCGGGTCGACGGGCTGCGGCGAAGCGACGCCGGACTCCGGCGATCCCGAGCGCGATGGCCCCGGCGATGAGCCCATACGTCGAGGGCTCGGGAATGGCGGCGAGGGAAATTCCGTCTCCCGCAAATTCCAACCCTCCGCTGTAGCCGGAACTCGCGGAGCCGAAGTCGATCGCATTTCCGGCAAACGTGATCGTTTGACCGCTGCCGGTCAGGGCGCGGCCATGGTTGATCGTCGCGCCGGAACCGAAATCGAGGGTGGTGCCCCCCAGCAAATTGCCCTCGAACGACGTGTTCGAGCCAAAGACTGTGGTGGTCCCCACCTGCCAGAACAGGCCGTCGTTCGTCACGCTGTCGCCGACGAGGTGGGCAAAGACGACCTTCGAGTTCGCGGCGGTGTCGAGAGTGCTGCCAATCTGGAAAACCCAGACGGCGTTGCTCTGCCCCTGGGCGTCGAGCGTCAGCGTGCCGGTCAGCTGGGCGGTGGAGGCAAACTTGTAGACGCCCGGCGGGAGGGTGCTGACCACCCCGCCCGAGCCGAGGACCTGGCCGGAGAGATCGACCGCGCCGGGCATCGCGGCCAACCCGGTGTAGGCCCGCGTAAAATCGGTTTGGTTCTGTGCCGTCGGCGGGCCCACCGAGGCCCCCGTGGAGCCGAAGCTCACCGAGCCCGCGCCGGCGAGACTGGCGGCGGCCAGATCGCCCGTGAAGGTGTTGACGCCGTTGGCAGTCACCGTGGAACCGGCCATCACGGCGTAGCCGCCCGTGGAGCCGAGAATGGTTTGCGCGCGGAGCGAGGCGCCCGCCGCCAGGGTCAAGGCGAGCATCGCGAGCGACCGAGCGAGCGCCACGCGTGAGGGGCGAACCGCTCCCCGACGAGCCGCTGGGCGGACCGCCCGCGGACGAACGGATCGGCTGTACAAGTGAGGCGACGGCGTGGGTTTCATCGGAGTGGAAGCGGGCGCGTGACCGTGGGGGCGTCAGTTCTTGGTGAGGGGACGTCCGACGGTGATTTGATTGTCGACGAGTTCCAGGCGGGAGGCGGCGACGGCGATCTCGGCGATCCGGCTCTTGTCCGTCTCCGTGTCGACCCAGCCGCGCAGGGTGACACGCCCGTCGTTGGTGCCGACCTCCACCTCGGGGCGGGAGAGTCCGGCAGCGCGGATCTCCCGGGTGATCGACGCCGTCAGTTCGAGGTCGCGGTAGCTGGTGCCCTGTTCCAAGGGCAGCTGGGTGTGCGGCCCGCGGTAGGACTCCCGCTTATAGAGCCGTTCCTGGCCATTGGCGGCCTCGGTATAGGCATAGTGCGGCTCGTCGGCGAATTCGGCCACGGTGTCGTCGAGCAGCAGCGCGTTGCCGGCGGCGTTGAAGCGAAGGGAAAGCGCCGGCACGATGCGCTTCGTTTGAAACGTATTCGGTGCGACAATCACCACATTGAGAATCCGGCCCTTCGGGATATCGAGGGCCACCGTCCACACCTTGCCGAGCTTTTCTCCCTTGAGGTTGCCGACCGGCAGACCGAGCAAACGGCTCAAGTGCGTGACGTGGCCGAGTGCGACTTTGGGCGACTCGCCGGCGGCGGGGGCCGCGTTCCCTGCCTCCAAGAAATAGGGGACATGATCAAAATGGCGATAGACCCGGGCGAGGTGCGCGCTGCGTTCGTCCACGGGCAGTTTGAGGAGATCCAGCGCGGGCGCCGATTCGAACACCGCCTTGGAGGCGGTGAGGCGGTAAACCTGGTTGGTCTGGTCCGGCAGCAATGCCGCGGGAGGCAGCTCCACGATCCGGGTGCTGCGGCTGATCGAGCGGTCGGCCTCCACCAGGACTTCGACGATCCGTCCATTGGCGAGATCGATGGCGAGACCCATGATGCGGCCCAGCGGTGCCCCGGAGATATCCTCGACGCGAATCTTCGTGTAGACATCGAAGCTCCGTTCGGTGCCGTAGCGCTCTTCGGCGCTCCGCAGCGGAGCCGCGGAGAGAAGCAGGGTTGCGCCGAGGACGGCAGCGAGCGGAGCGGAGAGAGATTTCATGGGATGGGGGAGGAAGGGGTTACCCGCCGGAAACGCTGATCGCCTGACCGAGGTCGATGGTGGAAATCGGCGTGAGGCCGAGGTTCTTTTCCACGATCTCAATGGCAGGCTCCGCAAACGTGACGGCCTCGTGGTGAATGAGGGCGGTGGTGGCGGCGGCCACGGCCCGGGCAAGTTCCGGTGCGGCGGCCACGACGGCCGCGTTGCTGGCGATGATCGAAACGTTGACTGCAATCGCGGCGGACATCGCCGGCGCGGCCTGCAGCACGGCGGGATGCTGGGCGACCGCGACGGTGTCGCGGGCGATCTGGGCGGCCACGACGGGATGCGCGGTGAGGAAGTCGATCCTGGCCGCGAGGGCCGAGAGCCGGTTCGCGGCGAGGCCGACAGCCGCCGGAGCCGCGGCGGTCACCTCCGGTCGGGCGAGAAGTGAAGCAAGGGCCGCCGCGAGGATGCCCGCCGAGGAACTGACCTTGGTCCCACCGTCGCCCATCATGGCGGTGAAAACGGAAAGCCGGCCGGCGATCTGGGCGAAGGCGGCGGCTGAGGCGGGCGTGCCGGTCGCACTCGCCCGCAGGTCGGCGGCGAGACGGGTGGCCCGGATGGGATCGGCGAGTTCCGCGCGGAGCTGGGGAGAAAATTCCGTCACCAGATTTTCCACCCGTGCGCCGTCGCCCTGCGCGATGGCGGCGCGAAGTTCGGCCAAGATGGCGGCGGAATTCTCCGAGGGTTCGCTGACGGCCGCGGCGGGCGCAAGCGAAGCCGCGTGCAGTGTCACATAGGGGCACGCGATGGCGGTGGCGATCAGCAGGGCTGCGGTGCGGCCCAACTTTCGGGTGACGCGGCGCGTGGTGCCGGGAGAGGCGAGAGATGAAGAGTTCATAGATGCGATGGGGACCGCCATGGTGGGACGGAACTGATCCCGCGATTCCCCTGGCACCACGGATTGCGGTGGGGGGCGGATCGGCTTCGAGACTTCGACGGTGGGAAGAAACGCGCGTCCTCGTCGTCAATATAGCCCGGAACCCCCGGCGGGAATATGGGGTTTAGTACTGCCCGTTCCCGCGGCTCGTTTTCGTTTTATAAAAACAGCCATGGCGGGCGCGCAAACCGTCGGCGGTAAATGCCAAATTCTGCGGCATGGTTGGGATTCAATTTCCCCGGGGCGCGGCCAGGATGGGGCCGTCATGCGCTCACCCTTGCCCCTCCTGCGCCGGATCGTTCCGGCCTTTCTCGTGTCCTGTGCGGCGGTGGCCGGGGCCGCCGACCGGTTTCCCTTCGTCATTCCCGGCGACGACGCCTCGGCGTCGGTGACCAATCTCTCCGGGCTGTCACCGCGTCCGGCGGGGGCGGATGGCTTTGTGCGCATCCGCCACGCGCATTTCTTCACCGACACGGGTCGGCTGAAGCTGTGGGGCGTGAACACGTGCTTCGCGGGAAATTTCCCCGAGCACGGCGATGCGGAGAAGGTGGCCGCGCACCTGGCCAAGCTCGGGTTCAATGCCGTGAGAATGCACCACCACGACACCTCGGCGGCGCCCCGCGGGATCTGGGGGCCCGTGGTCGACGGGCATCGCACGCTCAGTCCCGCGCAGCTCGAGCGGCAGGACTACTTCCTCAACGAGCTCCACAAAAATGGTGTCTATGCCAACCTGAACCTCCACGTGGGCCGCGAGCTGACCGAGGCGGAGGGCTTTGCACGGCAGGACCTGCCGTACGCGACGCGCTTCGACAAATATCTGCTCTATTTCGAGCCCGCGGCGAAGGTGCGCCTCAAGGAATTCGCGCGCGACTACCTGCTGCACGAAAATCCCTATCGGAAGCTCCGCCGGGTCGACGATCCCGGGATCGCGATGATCGAGATCACCAACGAGAACTCGTTCAGCAAGTTCGGTCCCGAGATCGCCGCCGGGCTGCCGGAGCCGCATCGCGGCGAGTTCAAGCGCCAGTGGAACGCCTGGCTGGCGCAGCACTACGCCACGACCGCGACCCTCCGTCAGGCGTGGCGCGGCAGCAGCGAACCGCTCGGCGCCGCGCTGGCCGAGTCGGCGATGTGGCAGACCGGCCTCGGGCCGTGGCGCCTGAAGCAGACTCGCGAGCATCCCGTGCGTACCTCCTTCGGACAGCCGGGGCCGGAGCCCGGGGTGCCGGCGCTCCGCCTGGAGCCGCAGGGGACGGCGCCCGACCTCAGCGCGCAGGAAATCCAGTTTCCGAATACGGCGGTCGAGGCCGGGCAGGTCTACACGCTGTCGTTCTGGGTGCGGGCCGACGCGCCGCGGCCGCTGTTTGTGGATGTCTCGAACGCCGGTCCGGCCAGCTGGACCGCGGTCGGGTTTCACGAGACCCTCGCGCTGCGTCCGGCGTGGCAGAAAGTGCACCGGGTGTTTCGCGCCAGCGCGGCCATTCCCGGCGGCACGCGCCTGTGTTTCAAGTTCGGTGGCAGCAGCGTGCCGTTTGCGCTGGCAGGCCTCACGTTGCGCCGCGGCGGCGACTGGATCGTCGTGCCGGCGGGACAGACGGTCGAAGCGCGCGACATCGAGATTCCCGTGGCCGGCTGGAGCGAGCTCGCGCAGCGCGACGTCGTGCGGTTCATGGCCGACACCGAGACGGCGTTCATCCGGGAGATCACCGATTATCTGAAAAAGGACCTCGGCGTGCGCGTGCCAATCACGGCGTCGCAGATCACCTACCATTCGCCGGAGATCGTGGCCGCGACCTGCGATTACACCGACATCCATTCGTACTGGCAGCACCCGCATTTCCCCCGCAAGCCGTGGGATCCCGTCGACTGGAACATCCGCAACACCGCGATGGAGCGCGTGCCGGACGCCGACGCCCTGCTGAGCCGCGCGCCGTGGCGGCTGCTCGACCGGCCGTTTACGATTTCGGAATGGAACATCCCGGACCCGAACGACGCCGCGGCGAGCGTCGTGCCCTTTGCGGCGGTGATCGCCGCCCTGCAGGACTGGGACGGCGTATTCTTTTTTCAATACAGCGGCGGCGACGGCGGCTGGTACACCGACCGCGTGCAGCGGTTCTTCTCCTTCAACGGCCAGCCGGCGAAGCTCGCGCTGTCCACCGCACTGGCGTTGCTGTACCGCCGGGGCGATCTCGCGCCGCTGACGGAGGTCGCCGCGGGCACCCTCGAGAAAATGCCCCCGGCCACCGCGGGGTTCACGCACCGGCTCGGCATGGACCCGCAGGCGCGGACCGCCACCGCCGCCGCCGGGACGCCGGGCAAGCGGCTGGCCACGCCCGACGGACGCGTCGTTTGGGACGCCAGCGATGCCGACCGCGCCCATGTGACGGTGAACGTGCCCGCGACGCGGGCGGCGTGGGGACTGATCGGCGGAACGACCTTCGACCTCGGCGGCGTGCAGTTGGCCGTGGGGGCCGTGGACCGCAACTACGCGACCGTGGTGCTCACGAGCCTCGATGGAAAACCGCGGGAGACCTCGGGACGCGTGCTGCTCGCGGCCGTGAGCTCGGCCACGAATCCCGGGATGAAGTGGAACGACACCCGCACCTCGGTGGGGAAGGACTGGGGCGACGGCCCGGCCCAGGTCAACGGCATCGCGGCGGAGATCACGCTGCCGCGCGCCCACGCCCGGCTGTTCGCGCTGGACGGTCGCGGCGCGCGCCTGGCCGAGATCCCGGCGGTCGCGAGCCCCGCGGGCACCCGGTTCAAGCTCGGGCCCGAGCACCACACCCTGTGGTACGAGATCGCCTGGTGAGGCCGGCGGCCCCCCGCCGGCCTCGCGTCACTGCCGCCCGAAAGTGGCGAGGATGTAGGTCGCGATGTCCCGGTGGATCACGTCCGGCGCGCCGGGATAGACCAACTCGCACGGCACGCCGAGTGTGCGCAGGTGCTCCTGGAGCTTGACGCCGAAATTCGCGGTGTGGGTCGGGTCCTTCGCCGGCTGGCCGAGCGCCGGGACCGACGTGTAGCTCAGGTAGATCGGCGGGTCGTCGCGCGAGGCGTGTTCCCACGGGGAATATTTTTTGATCCACGGAAGCACCTCGGCGCGCGCGGCGAGGAACTGCGCGAATTGCGTGTCGCGGGTCTTGAGGTCCTTCGGGTCGGGCATGAAGCCGAAGGCGTGGCCGCCGTATTTGCTGTTCGGCGTCCACTCGATCATCTGCTGCGGGTCGAGCGTGGTCTGCGCGATGTTGACGGCGGCGGCGAGGAGACGCGTGGATTCGCGGGCGACGGGGTCGCGGCTCTTCGGGTCGGCGAAATCGTCATGGAACGCGAGGTAGAGGCTGGAGCACGCGCCGGCCGAGCCGCCGGTCGCGATGATGCGGGCCGGATCGAGGTTCCACTCGCGAGCCTTGCTGCGCACGAACTGGAGGGCGCGCGCCGCGTCGTCGAGCGACCACTGCACGGGCGGCTTCACGCCCGCCTCGATGGCCTGCGTGACGAAGCGGTAGTTGATCGAGACGACGGAGACGCCCGCGGCGAGATAGCGGTCGAGCTGGCCGACATTGGCCTTGTCGCAGTTGACCCAGCCGCCGCCGTGGATGTGAAACACCACCGGCGTGGGCGTGGCGGACTTCGCTCGCCAGAAATCGAGCACCTGTCGCTCGTGCGTGCCGTAGGCGACATTCGCGAAGGTGGGCGGAGTCTGCGGGGCTGCGGCCTTCTTGGCTGGCGCGGCCTTGGCCTTGTCGGCCGGCGCGGCCGATGGGTCGGCGGCAAAGCTCGTGGCGAGCAACGCGCAAAAGCAGCCGGTCAACAGGATGAGTTTCGGTTTCATGGAGTCGTGGGTGCGGGTTCGGGCAGGGTGGGGGCGCCTTTCAACCAGCCGAGCGAGGCGAGGAACTGGTCGGCTGCGCGGACGGTGAGGGCGTAATATTTTCCACCGTCGGCGCCCTTGGCGTTGAAGAAGCCGTGGCCCTGGCCCTCGTAAAGGTGGAGTTCGCAGCGCACGCCGGCCTGGGTCATCGCGGCCTTGAAGCGCTCCATCGTGGCCACCGGGATCAGCTTGTCCTGCGTGCCGAGAAACACCACGGCGGGCGGATCGTCGCGCGAGACGTTGTGGGCGGGGGAGAGCTCTGGGAAACGGTTTCCCACGCGGGCCGCGCCCCATTCGCCGGGGCCGTTGTCGAGGACAGGGTTGAAGAGGAGCAGGGCATTCGGCTTCGGCGAAACCGCGCGGTCGTCGGCGGGATCATCGACACCCGCGACGAGGCCGACGTGCGCGGCGAGATGTCCGCCCGCCGAGCCGCCGGCCGCGGCGATGCGCGAGGGGGCGATGCCGAGTTCGGCGGCGTGGCTGCGCACCCAGCGCATCGCGGAGCGGGCGTCGTGAATGCAGTCGTCCGGCGGAGCTTTGCTCGCGGACGCGAGCAGCCGATACTGCACTTGCACGCAGACGAGTCCGCGCGAGGCAAAGTAGGTGCTCTGCTCGTTGAATTGGCTCGGCGCGCCGCCGGTCCAGCCGCCACCGTGGAAAAAGACGATCGCCGGTCGCCGGTCGGTCGCCTTCCACCCGTCGGGACGCAGGACGTAGAGTTTCAATTCCCGGTCTCCGATTTTCTTATACGTCCGAGCCTCGCCGACCGGAGCCTTGGCCTCGGCGGCGAAAAGGGGGGCGACGGCCACGGTGAAGGCCAGCAGGAGCGAGGGGAGGAGTTTCATGGGGTACGGCGATCGGGCGAAGGGGACTTGTCTTCCCGACAGACAATGCCGGTCGTCCGCCGCGAAACAAGGATGCAGGGAGTGAGTGATCCGCGCCTAAATATGCCGGCCTTGAAATCGCCCGCTGCGCCCGCCTCACTCGCCTGATGAAATGCCTTTCCTTGGCCTGGCCGGCGGCGGTGTTGCTGACGAACGTTCTGGCGGCGGCGGACGCGCCGGCGGCCTTCGGCTCGACCACCGAGACCGTCGGCCAGCACCCCGGCGTCCTGGAGACCCCGGTTAACCAGCGTGTGACCCCCGCCGGCAAACTGATCGACCTTCCGGCGGTCCGCCCCAACGCCCTCGCGCTCAGCCCCAACCGCGAGCTGCTCGTGACCTCCGGCCTCGTGCACGAGTTGCTCGTGCTTTCCCCGGCCACCGGCGAGACGCTGCAGCGCGTGGCGTTTCCCACTGGCCAGGCCGCCGAGCAGGCGTCCGTGTCGCCGCTGATTTTGAGCGCCAACAAGGCGCCGAAGCTCAGCTTCACCGGTCTCACGTTTTCGCCCGACGGCGCGCGCGTCTATCTCGCCGACGTCAACGGCGCGATCCGGGTCTTCGGCGTGGCGAAGGACAAGAAGGTCTCCGCGCTCTTCTCCCTCGGCCTACCGCCGTCTGACGCGCCCGCGCGCAAGGCCGAGATTCCCGCCGGCCTCGCCGTCTCGGCCGATGGGAAAAAACTCTACGTCGCCCTGAACCTCTCCAACCGCCTCGTCGAGATGGATGCCAGCACGGGCCAGGTTTCCCGCACCTGGGACGTGGGCGTGGCGCCCTACGCCGTCGTGCTCGCGGGCAAGAAACTCTACGTCAGCAACTGGGGCGGCCGCCGCCCGGACGCCGGCAGCCGCACCGGCCCGGCGGGGCAGGGGACGTTCGTGCGCGTGGACGCGCGCTCCATCGCCGACGAGGGTTCCGTTTCGGTGATTGATCTCGGCGCCAAGCCCGACGTCCGCACCGCCGCCGCCGAGATCCTCACCGGCCCGCGCGCCTCCGCGCTCGCCCTCTCGCCAAACGGCCGGTATCTCGTCTGCGCCAACGCCGGCAACGACACGCTGAGCATCATCGACACGCGCACCGACCAGGTCGTCGAGACCCTGTCCGCGCGGCAGACGCCCGCCGATCTCTTCGGCGCGCAGCCCAACGCCCTCGCGTTCGACGCCGCGGGCAAGACCCTCTACGTCTGCAACGGCACGCAGAACGCCGTCGCGGTGTTCGAGTTCGATCCGGGCGACAAGGAGTCGGCCCTGCGCGGCCTGATCCCCGTGGGCTGGTTTCCCGCCGCCATCGCCTTCGACTCGAAGCGCCAGCAGCTCTGCGTCACGAGCCTGAAGGGCATCGCCTCGGCCAAGGAAAAGACCAAGGCACCCTACGGCCCGGTCGAGGCCACCGGCTTCGCCACGCGCCAGTACCTCGGCTCGCTCTCCCTCGTGCCCCTGCCGTCGAAGCCCGAACTCGCGGCCCACACCCGCACCGCCCTCGCCAATCTCCGCTATCCGCTCCTCGCGCAGGCGGCGCTCCCCGCGCGCCCCGGCCAGCCCGCGCGCCCCGTGCCCGAGCGTGTCGGCGAGCCGAGCGTGTTCAAACACGTGATCTACGTCATCAAGGAGAACCACACCTACGACCAGAACTTCGGCGACCTGCCCGAGGGCAACGGCGACCCTTCGCTGTGCGTGTTCGGCGAGCGCATCACGCCCAACCAGCACAAGCTCGTGCGCGAGTTCGTCCTCCTTGATAACACCTATTGCTGCAGCATCCTCAGCGCCGACGGCCACGAGTGGTCCACCACCGGCATCGTGACCGACTACGTCGAGCGTTCCTTCGCGGGCTGGCCGCGCAGCTATCCCGCGGGCAACAACACCAACGAGGTCGATGCGCTCGCCTACGCCCCGAGCGGCTTCATCTGGGACAACGTCCTCGCCCACGGCAAAACCCTCCGCGACTACGGCGAGTTCACCATCACCCATAAGCGGTGGAAGGACCCCGCGCGCAAGGGCGCGCCGACCTTCCTCGATTGCTACCGCGAGTTCGTGAACGGCACCTCCACGCTCGACCTCGGCTGCATCGCGAGCGTGGAGCCGCTGAAGCCGCACGTCGTGACCAACACCGTCGGCTGGGAGATGGACGTGCCCGACGTGTGGCGCGCGGCGAACTTCATCCGCGACCTCAAAAAATCCGAGGAGACCGGCGACTTCCCGAACCTGACCATCCTGTGGCTGCCCAACGACCACACCAGCGGCACCAAGTTCGGCTCGCCCACGCCCGCCGCGCAGGTGGCCGACAACGACCTCGCCTTCGGCCGCGTCGTCGAGGCGGTGAGCCAGAGCAAGTTTTGGAAGGAGACCTGCATCATCGCGATCGAGGACGACCCGCAGAGCGGCTGGGACCACGTGAGCGGCTACCGCACGACCGCGTATGTGGTCAGCCCCTACACGAAGCGCAAGACCGTCATCCACACCCAGTACAACCAGACGAGCGTGCTGCGCACCATCGAACTGATGCTGGGCCTGCCGCCGATGAACCAACTGGACGCCACCGCGACGCCGATGACCGACTGCTTCACCGACACGCCCGACTTCACGCCCTTCGTTTCCGTGCCGAACCGGGTCCCGCTCGACGAGATGAACCCCAACCCGAAGCTGGTGAGCGACCCGCAGCTCCGGAAGGACGCCTACGCCTCGGCCAAGCTCCCGCTCGACCAGGCCGACCAGTGCCCCGAGGACGTCCTGAACCGCATCCTCTGGCGCTCGATGAAGGGCGTCCACGTCCCGTACCCCGTCTCGACGCTGCGCACGGTGGACAAGGACTGAGGGTCACCCTCTGGCGTTTCTCTTTGGACCCGAGCATGAGGTTCCGGTGGCAGGGCCTGATCTCCGAGCAGGTCCCGGTGCGAAGGAGCGAAACTGAGGGAGGGGCTTTATGCCCCGACAGCGGAGGCCCGTAGTGAGGGCGGGGCGTAAAGCCCCTCCCACCGTTCTGCCGGCCCGCCCGGAGATCGGGCCCCGCCGCACTGAAATCCCGCAGCAGACGGGTGCGGCGTAAGGCCGCTGCTCTATTGATCCGCGCCCCGTTTGGGTAAACCGGTCGCGCCGCAGCTGCCCAACCAAGTCATGGTCCCGACGCAGTGAAGCTTCGCCGTTGGGCCTGCTTCATCTCTGCGCGGCGTTCCGTGGTTGATAAAAGAGGGCCCGGAGTGGGATCGAAAAGTGCGGAGTAGAGCGGCGGCATATTGCATCGACCTTCGGCCGGGGATCGCATGGGATTTCCCCAACCGGCAATGTCGCCCCTGATGCCAAAAGGTCTGCTGCTTTGGATGACTCTGACCGCGCCGAGCCTGCTCGCCCACACGTTGGAGTTTGCGGGCTTTTCTTCGGTGGGAAAGTCGGTGTCGGTGGTGCTTTCCGATGGGGAGACCAGGGAGGTCTCCTCGTGGATGAAAATCGGTCAGGAGTGGAAGGGGTTTGTGGTGACCCACATCGACGCTCAGGGGAGGTCCATCATCGTCACCAAGGCCGGGGAGAGCCTGGTGGTGCCGCTGAAGTCCGCCCATGTGAAGGAGGGGAAGATGGCTCCGAGCCAAGGGCTCATCGGCTTCAATCTCCTGCGGGGAGCGTGCACCTGGGTCGATGGCAAGTGGGTCTATAGTCCGGATGCCATGGTGCAGTTTGGGGGCGGGATCCTGTCAGCGACCAGCGGGGTGATGATCGCCGAGGGGGAGGCGATCTTGGGAAATCTCTCGCTCGACTACACCGACGGGAGAATGATGGAGGCGGAGAATGGTAAAGCGGTGCTGATGGAGGGGACTCCGGTCCTGTTGGGAGGGAAGATGCGGATCACGCTGCCGAAGCGGTGAGCGGGAGGGCGGAACGGCGGGCCAGGGGCGTTTCTCCCCGCCGGGGGAGGCCGTCCAGCGTGGCCTGAGGGCGATGCAAAATGATGCGGTCGCAGGGTGATGGGCACGTTCGTGCCTGTCGAAAACCGCTTTGCGCCGTCGCGTCGCCTGCCGGGTAAGCTAGGGGAAGATGGCGGGGGGGGAGATTGATTCATTTAAAGAACATTTATGGTTGATTTAAAATTAAAAATGACCTAAAATCGGTCGCAAATGAAACAATCGCAGACAGGCCGGCCCGGCCTCGGATCGACTCCCATGGAGTCGCGAGGCGGTCGCCTGCGCGCTGACCGGCCGGGCCCGACCCAACCGGCTGGCCCGCGCAGGACGGACGGAGCGAGGGGGCCTTCTGGCGACTCCGACCGAATCCAACCTGCGATGCGCCGCGAGTCGTCCCGCATGAGAGTCGCGAGAACCGGATGCGACTTCCGCCAGTCGGAGGGATCGAGACCGTGGGGCGGTTTCGTGCCGCGTCGGGCCCCCGGCATTGTTCCCGGCGGAGCCCCGAGCACGCCGGTCACGGGTGAGGTTGGCGGTGAGGCCAATCCGGGGGCTCCCGGGCGGATCCAAGGAAATCCGACCAAATCCGACCCGGTCGCACCAACTCCAGCCCGGCAACACGACCGCCGAACGGACTCACGGCCACCCTTGTTGGGCGAAGCGCGGCCGGCCGCGTTCCG
>JAPLTR010000816.1 GCA_026398065.1 Verrucomicrobiota bacterium
AAGGCCTCGAACTCCACCAGTCCCTCCGCCGCCTCCGCCACCCCCTGCAAAAGCCAGTCCAGCCGCACCGACGTGTAGATCCATCCGCGCACGGCCGCCTCCCGCGCGGCCGCGTCCGCCGGAATCACCCCTCCGCGGAAAACCGGCAGGAGCAACAGGCAGCCAGGCACGGTCCGCGCACCCTCCGCGAGATTGATGCGCCGCGAGATCGCCAGTTCGCCCGTGCGGGCCGCCTCCTCGGCCGCCGCCCGCCGGGTATTGCCGGAAAGGATGTCCAGCCCGAGCACGCCCTGATTGCGGGCCAGGGGCTCCACGTGGGTCACGATGCCCGCCCAGGGATTTTCCCCTTTCCGTTCGACAGTGAAGTCAGGGACGCCCGCCGACCTTATCCGTGCCTCCAACTCGGCGAGGCGTGCGTGCTCAATCCGTTCGACATACCCCAGCCCGATCACTCCCCGATCGAAGAACCGCGCCACGGACTGGGTATACGCCCGCCATTCCGCCGGCATCATCAGCGTCTGCACATCGACAAACGCCCGACCGCCGTAAATCGCCTCCGACGCCGCCTGGAGCCTCCCGTTGATCGCCGTCAGCACCCGCTCCTTGAGCCGCTCGAACCTCGCCTCGTCCTGCCGTCTCAGCTCCTGGCGCAGCACGCGCCATCCCGCAATGGAAAGCGTCAGGCCGATCACCAGCACCATCCACGGCAGCGCCCGGCTGCGCATCTGGCGGGGGTGGGACGTACGATCGGGGCCGGACATTGATCGGGGCGAAATTGACGGGGATTCCACCGGGCCCACCCGACGGAGCAAGCCTCATCCGAGGTGCCGCGCCAGCCAGTCGGCCGCCGTCCCGTTCGCCGGCACCGTGAGCAGCGCCCGCAATCGGGCCGCCTGTTCGGTGGTGTGCAGGCGCCGCGCGCCATCGGCGACGCACTCCCGCAACTGCGCCGCCAGCGCCGCAGGCGTCGCCGCGGCCTGCAGGAACTCCGGGTACATCGGCTCGTTCAACAGCAGGTTGGCGATGCCAAGGTATTCGATCTTCACGAGCATCTTGCCCAGCACGTACGTGATCCAGTTCGCCCGGTACGCGATCGCCCCCGGGATGCCCGCCAGTGCACAGTGCATCGACATCGTCCCGCTCGACGTCAGCACCGCCGATGCCGCCACCGGCACGCCCATTTTCTGCAACGTGACCGACGGCGGTGGATTCGCCGCCCGCAGCACCGCAAGGATGTCGTCGCTCGGGTACAGGACCACGGCGCGCGCATTGGGCCGGTCCCGCGAAAACTCCGTGAACCACGCCACCAGGGCCGGAAAAATTCGCCCCACCGCCTGCTTCCGGCTGCCCGGCAGCAGCAATACCGGCCCCGCCGGGTCGTAGCTCACCGGCGCCGCATAGTCGAGCGCGACAAAGGGATGCCCGACAAACTCCGCGGGCAGCGCCGTGTCCGCATAGCACTTCGGCTCGAAGGGGAACATCGTCGCCAACGCATCGAGGTCCCGAGCCATGGTGAAACGTCGCCCGGCCTTCCCGTGAGGTCGTGCAGCAACTGCGCGCCCGCCGCCGCGAGCGCGGGCCCGCCGAGCGCCGCCACTGCGAGCGTCGGGGTCTTCGCCCGCAGTTCGCGCACCATGCGCGCGCCGTGCTCATCGCCCGAGTGCTCGCCCGCGACGATCAGGACATCCACGCGCCCCCCCTCCGGGGGCGGCAGTCGAAACGGCAGCGCCTCGCTCATTTCTGCCCGGCCCGGATCTGCTCCGTGATCGTGATCGCCACCTCGAGCGCCGACTTGCCCAGCGCCGCCCCGACCTTCGGCTGCTTCGCCTGCGTCACGCTCTCGACGAAGCTCGCCAGCTCCAGCGCCAGCGGCTCGCCCTTCTCGATGGGAATTTCCTTCACCGGGATCGCACTGAGGTCCCCCGCCTTCACCAGGCCGACCTTCATCTTCAACCCGTAGGCGATGATGTCGCTCTTCTTCACGAGGTGCCCCGCCTGATTCATGAAATCGAGCGACAGGTACGCGTCGCCCTGAAAGATCCGGATCTCTCGCGCCTTCTTCGTGCTCATCCGGCTCGCGCTCAGGTTGGCGACACAGCCGTTGGCAAACTGGATGCGGGCGTTGGCGATGTCCTCGCTCTTGGAGAGCACGGTGACGCCCACGCTATCAATCTTGGCGATCGGCGACTTCACGAGTGCCAGCACGATGCCGATGTCGTGGATCATCAGGTCGAGCACCACGCCCACCTCGGTGCCCCGGGGCTGGTAGGGCGCCAGCCGCTCTGCCGTGATATAACGCGGCTCATCGATTTCCTTTTCGAGGAAACTCATCACCGGGTTGAAGTGCTCGATGTGCCCGACCTGGACGATGCAGTTCTTCGCCCGCGCCGCCGCCAGCACGCGCTCCGCCTCGTCGAGGGAGGCGCAAATCGGCTTTTCAATCAGGAGATGACAGCCCTGCGCGAGCAGCGGCAGCGCCACCTGCTCGTGCTTGTCGGTCGGCACGACGACCGACACGGCATCGCAGGCCGCGCCCAGTTCCTCCAGCGTGGCGAAACGCCGGCAGTTGAACTTCGCGCAGATCTCCGCCGCCCGCGCATCGCTCGTCTCAAAAATGCCGGCGAGCTCCGCCCCCGGCAGGGCCGCGTAGATGCGGGCGTGATGCTGCCCGAGCGAGCCGACACCGGCCACACCGCAGCGGATTTTGGGAGCAGGCTTGGAGAACATCGGTCAAATCTGAACCACGCCCTCCGCGCTCCGCAACACCGGACCGCTCAGCTCAGCACACCCTCGCGCAGGAACAGCGGCCGCGCCACCCGCGCCGCATACGCCGCGTTGTGCGTCACCAGCACCAGAGCCGTGTTCGTCTCCGCGCAAAGGCTCAGCAGCAGTTCGATGACCGCGTCGCCCGTGTGCTCGTCGAGGTTGCCCGTCGGCTCGTCCGCCAGCAGCAGCTTCGGCGAATTCATCAGCGCCCGCGCCACGGCGACGCGCTGGCGCTCGCCCCCTGAGAGTTGCGCCGGCAGGTGCGTCGACCGCTCCGCGAGACCGACCCGCGCAATCAGGTCCTTCGCCCGCGCGCGTTCCGCGGCGCCCGGCGCCTTCACCATTCGCGCCGCCATCAGCACATTCGCGAGGGCGTCGATTTCAGGAATCAGATAGAAGGACTGAAACACCATCCCGAGGAACGTCGCCCGGCGATCCGCCTGCGCCGCCTCTCCCGCCCACGACAACGTCCCCGCGTCCGGCGCATCCAGCCCCGCCAGCAAATTCAACAGCGTCGATTTTCCCGAGCCGGATTCGCCGCGGATGCTCACGCTCTCGCCCGCCCCGATCGCCAGGTCCACGCCTCGTAGCACCTCGATCTTCCGGTCGCCGCTCAGATAGCTCTTGCGCAGCCCCGCCGCCGCGAGCACGGCCACGCCCCGGGTAAATGGTTCCATCGACTTACTCACTGCGCAACGCCTCCACGGGTTTGAGTCGCGCCGCCCGCCACGCCGGCAGCAGGCCCGCCAGCGTCGAGATCACGATCGACGCCACCACCGTCATGATGATGTCGCTGGCCAGCGGGTGGGACGGCAGGTCGGCAAACTGATAAAACTGCCGCAGGGTCTCCTCCCGTTGAAACAGCCGCGCGACGGCGTGCACGATGTCGTTGCGGATGTACAGCACCCCAAACCCCAGCGCCAGTCCGATGGCCGTGCCCGTCACACCAATGACGAAGGCCTGTGCGCAAAAGCACAGCGCCACGTCCCGCGCCCGCGCGCCGAGCGCCCCGAGCAGCCCGATCTCGCGCGTCTTCCGCACGACCGAGATGAGGAGCGAGCTCATCACGGAAAAGGCCGCGATGATCACGATGAACAGCAGCAGGAAGAAATTGATGCTCTTCTCCAGGTTCAGCACCCACAGGAAATCCGCCCAGCTCTCCATCCACGAGACCGCGCGGGCCGGGCCCGGCAGCTTCGGATTGAGCCGCGCGAGGACGGCAAACTCGTTGGCCTCCGGCTTCACCCGCACGTAGATGCCGTGCACGCTGCGCCCGAGTCCATAGAGGTCCTGGGCCGCGCGCAACGTCCCGTAGATCGTGTTGCTGTCGAGCTGCTGGTGCCCGATGTAAATCTCGCCCACCACCCGGAACTCCCGCGGAAAAAACACCTCGTCGTTCTTCAGCTTCTCGATGAGCAGGGGCGAATAGATCTCGATCTTGTCGCCGACATGCGCCCCGAGCGAGGTCGCCAGCTGCGAACTCAGGATCACCGAGTCGTCATCGAGGTTGGCGATCGACGACGGCGGATTGGCGAAGCGCCCGAGGTTGGTGACGCTCTCCACCGTGCCGATGTCCAGCCCCCGAAAAATCGGATACGCCGTGCGGCCGGCCGCCATCGTCAGCACCACGCCCTTCACATAAGGGGTCGCCGCCGCCACGCCCGGGGCTGCAGTGATCTGGGCCAGCACCGGTGCCGGCTCCGGCAGATACCCGTTGGCCTTCACGTCGATCTCGCCCTCCGTCTCCACAATCATCCGGCGGATCTCGTAACCGAATCCGCCCATCACGCTCGTGACAATCACCAGCACCGCGACGCCGAGCGTCACGCCCATCACCGAGATCGCCGTGAAAAACGGAAACCGCCCGCTCGGGAAGAGCTGCTTCAGGGCGAGGTAGAGATACCAGGGCATGGGGATTAACGGACCAGAGGGTACACGGAGTTACCGCCCGGGTTGCGGAGAAAATCGCCGGTCGCGGCGAACTCCGTGCCTCCTGCGAAAACTCGGCGTCCCAGCCTCACGCGCTGCCACCCGGTCGCAGTTGCGGGAAGAGGATCACGTCGCGAATGCTCTCCGCCCCCGTGAGCAGGATGCACAGCCGGTCGATGCCCACGCCCATGCCCCCCGCGGGCGGCATGCCGTGCTCGAGGGCCAGCAGGAAGTCGTGGTCAATGTTCTGCTTCTCCTCGCCCGCCTGCGCCTCGAACATCGCGCGCTGCACGTCGGGATCGTTCTGCTCCGAGTAGGCCGGCGCGACCTCCATGCCGCCGATGGTCAACTCGAAGACGTCGATGGTCGTCGGGTCGTCGAGGCTGATCTTCGCGAGCGGGCACAGCTCCTTGGGCAGCTTCATCACGAAGGTCGGCTGGATCAGCGTCGGCTCGATCTTCTTCGAGAAGATCTCGTTCGTGATCTCGAATTCCTCCCACGCCGGGTTGACCGACAGCCCGAGCTTTTCCGCCCCGGCGATCTTCTCCGCCTTGCTGCGCGCAAACCACTCCGCATCGCCCGTGGCCTCGCGGATCAGGTCCTTGTAGTTCACCTCGCGCCACTCGCCCGCGAAGTCGATCTCCTGCCCGCTCGCCGCGTGCTTGATCTTCGTCGTCCCGAGCACGTCGCGGCACAGCGTCGTGAGCAGATCCTTGATGAGTTTCATCATCCCGCGGTGGTCACTGTAAGCCTGATACACCTCGAGCATCGTGAACTCGGGGTTGTGCCGGCGCGACACGCCTTCGTTGCGGAAGATGCGGCCGATCTCGAACACCCGGTCGAAACCGCCCACGAGAAGGCGCTTCAGCCGCAGCTCCGTCGCGATGCGGAGGAAGAAGTCCACGCCGAGCGCGTTATGGTGCGTCACAAACGGCCGCGCCGCCGCGCCGCCAGCCGTGCTCTCCAGCACCGGCGTCTCCACCTCGATGAACTGCTGCGCCTCGAGAAAGCGCCGGATGTGCGACACGATGCGCGAGCGCAGCATCAGCCGCGCGCGCGACTCCGCATTCACGATCAGATCGAGATAACGTTGCCGGTAAACCTGCTCCGGGTCGCTGAGCCCGTGCCACTTTTCGGGCAACGGATGCAGCGCCTTCGCCACCAGCGTAAACTCATCCACCCGCACCGTGATCTCGCCGGTCTTGGTCTTGAACAGCATGCCGGTCACCCCAATGATGTCGCCGAGATCGAGGCCCTTCTTAAAGACGCCGTAGCGCTCCTCGCCCAGCACGTCGCGGCGGAAGTAGAGCTGGATCGGCCCCTGCTGATCCTGGATCTTCACGAAGGAGCTGCCGCCCTGCACGCGAAACGTCACGAGGCGCCCCGCAACCGTGACCTTCACCACATTGTCCTGCCCCTCGACGTAGAGCGCTTTCGCATCCGCCGAAAAATGCGTCGTCGCGACGTTGGCGCGAAACGGGTCAAATCCGCCGGCGCGCATGTCCGCGAGCTTCTGGCGTCGCACGGCATGCTGGTCGTGGCTGATGTCGGTGGGAGGAGTGTCGCTCATGGAAGGGTCAGAATTAGCAACGCGCCCCCCTCGGGCGCAAACGGAAACTTGCACCCCTCGCCGCCCGAACCGCTTGCGTGCCACCCGCCCCGCCGCATCGTTACGGCGTCGTGTCGACCCTGCTCGTCTCCATCATCGTCAGCGCCTGCCTCGGCGCCCTCGTGGGCCTGATCCGCCAATGGAGCGACCAGACCTCGTCCCCGACGGGCGAGGTGGATCTCGGCGGGGTGCGCACCTTTACGTTCTGGGCGATGCTGGGTTGCGTCGGAGCCTTCCTCAACGAGGCCCATGCCCCCATGATCCTGGCTGGCATCGTAGTACTGGTCGGCCTGCACCAGATCGTCTCCATGGCCCGCCTCGCCGCCGCTCCCCTGCCCGGTGGCACCACCTTCGCCTCCACCCTCCTGACCGTGCTGGTGGGCGCGCTCGTCTATTGGGACTATCAACAGGCCGCCGTCCTCATCGCCGCCACCACGATGGTCATGCTCGGCCTGAAGCAAACGCTCCACGCCTGGACGCGCGCCTTCAAGATCGAGGATATTCGCGCGACCCTGCAGTTCGTCGCCATCACCGGCGTCATCCTGCCGCTCGTACCCAACCGCAGCTTCGGGCCCTATGACGCCTTCAATCCCTACGCGACGTGGCTGCTCGTGGTGCTCATCTCCGGCCTCGGCTTCGCCGGCTACGTTACGATGCGCCTGCTTGGCGCCCGCGCCGGCATCATGTTGACCAGCCTCTTTGGCGGTCTCGCCTCGAGCACCGCCACCACCCTCGCCTTCAGCCGGCGCAGCCGGGACGAACCCGCCCTCTCCGAACACTACGCGATGGCGGTCGTCACCGCCTGCAGCGTCATGCTCCCCCGGGTCATCATCGCCACGAGCGTGGTGAGTCCCGAACTCGGGTTCAAACTGGTCGTCCCCTTCGCGGTGATGGCGCTCCCGGCCCTCGCGTACGGCATCTGGCTCTGGTTCGCCCGTCGCCCGGGTCTCAGCGTGGTCGAAACCCCGAAGCTCACGAATCCCCTGAGCCTCAAAACCGCCATCAAGTTCGCCCTGCTCTACGCCCTCATCGGTTTCCTCGTCAAAGCGGCAACGCACCTCGACCTCCTGCAGCACGGCCTGCTCCCGCTCAGCTTCGTCTCCGGCCTCACCGACATGGACGCGATCTCGCTCTCCATGGCCGGCAACCAGAACGCCGGCACCGTCTCCCTCACGCTCGCCACCAAGGCCGTGATCGTCGCCGCCGTCGCCAACTCCCTCCTCAAGGCCGCCTTCGCCGCCACCCTCGGCTCGTCCGCCCTGCGCCGCGAAACCACGGTTGTCCTCGGCACCACCGCCCTCGCGGGTCTCGCCGCCCTCTGGCTCGTCTGAGTTCATGGCGCTCTCCGGGGAAACACCACCTGCACCCGCTGGGCGCGGGCCGTCGACTCGTTCATCTCGGTGAGCGCGGGCAGCGGCGCGATTTCCCGCCCCGTCCGCACACAGCGATAGCGGGCGGCGCCCAACGCCAGAAATTCCTCGCTCCCACCAAACTCCCCCGGCATCGCCTCGCGCTCCTCCGCCGACAGCGCCAGCAGCAACGGCCCGTGCGCCCACCGGCGCTCGCCGGGCAGATGCACGGCATTCTGGAGTGAGACGGCCCCAAACTTCACCGCAAACTCCGCCACGACGACGTCCCCGGTCGCCAACGGCGTCCGCACGACCGCCCACCGTTCCTCCCGCCCGACGGAAATCTCCGCGCCGTTCCGGGCCACCCGAAAGCTCTCCGGTGGGCTCCACGTCGGCGCAAACCACCGCAGCTCCACCGGCGTCGTGCTCCTCCCTCGCACCACCCGCAGACTCACCCGCCCCCGCATCGGATACTCCGAGTCCTGCGCCAGCTCGATGTCGCCCTCCGCGAGGTGCAGCCGCACGTTCCCACCGAAATAGAACGGCAGCGCGATCCCGTCGGCGCCGTTGTGCCACCAGGCATGGCGCGCCGCGCTAGCGAAGCCCTCCGCTCCACGCATCGTGCAGCACCACGCCGCCTCGAAGATCTTCGGATGCGGCGCGAGGTATCGTTGGCCGTTGTGCCCGACACAGAGGTCGCAGCCAAAGCCGCCGCCCGGCCGTTGCCCAAACAGGAAGGCGTTGTAGAAGATCCGGTGGGCCTCCTCCAACAGCTCGCCGTCCCCGGTCGCCGACCAGAGTTGCACCGCGAGCATCAGCGAGTCGACCACCGCGCAGGGTTCCGTCCAATCCGGGCGGCCAAACCAATTGGTGTTCGCATGGTTTTCGGTCTGCGCCAGCCGCCGGTACGCCGCGAAACGCCCCCTCACCAGTTCGAGCAGTTCCGGACGGGGATCCACCTCGCGCCACCAGCGGAAAATCCCGCGCAGCGTGGTCAGGGTCGCATGGGTCTGCGCACGGATGGCCACGGAGTCGATCTCCGCAAACCGTGCGATCATCGTCTCGATCAACGCCCGCAGTTCCGGCGTCCGTTCGCAAAGATACGCCTGCGTCAGCCCGTCGAGGGTGAAGAACACCGTGCCGATGTCCGTCGACAGCCCGCGCCAGGGCCCGGTCGCCTGGCGGACCGTGAGCCCGATGGCCTCGGCCTTCACCAGTTCCTTGAGCAACCGGTCGGGGTACTGCGCAAAGAGCGGTCGCACCGGCAGCATCAGGCCGCGCACCACCGACCGGATCGCGGCCAACGCCCGCGGGTCGCCGCGCCACCGATAGTATTCGCTCAGTCCCCGCAACAGCGCGTTGTGCCCGCCGATCTGGTTTTCATCCGCCGTGCCGGTCGGATGGATCTCCCCGATATAGCCCCGCGCGTTGAAGGCCTCCGGCATCCGCGCCACGAATTCCCCCAGGTGCGGCGGCACTTCGCGAAACAGCCGCGCGTGGAGCGTCAGTGCGAGCAGCGCCCGGCCCACCCAGTCGCCCGGCGCCTCTCCGGCGGTCTTGGCCCTAACATCCCTGAAAGTTTCCCCGCCCTTGCGCGGCGCCCGTCCCCGCGCACACTCCTCGGCATGTCCGCCATCGTCTCCGCTTCTGCCGCGACCCTCGACTGGGGCCGCTCGCGCTACGCCGCCGCCTGGCAGGCGCAGGACGCACTCGTGGCCCGCCGCATCGCCGGCGAGATCGGCGACACCCTCGTGCTCACCGAGCACGATCCCGTGTTCACCGTCGGTCTCCGTGCCGGCGCCGATGCGAACCTCGTCTGGGCCGCCGACCGCCTCGCCCGCGAGGGCATCGAGGTCGTCAAAACCAACCGCGGCGGCGACATCACCTACCACGGCCCAGGCCAGATCGTCGGCTACCCCATCGTCTCGCTCGCCCCGCGCAAGGACCTGCACGCCTACCTCCGCTTTCTAGAAAAGGTCCTGATCAACAGCCTCGCCCACCTCGGTCTCCCGTCGGCCGCGCGCCGCGAGGGCAAGACCGGCATCTGGCTCGGCCCGCGCAAGATCGCGGCGCTCGGCGTCGCCGTCCGCCGCTGGGTCGCCTACCACGGCTTCGCCCTCAACGTCTCCCCGGATCTGCGCCACTTCGGCGGCATCATCCCCTGCGGCATCGCCGCCACCGACGGCACGGTCACCTCGCTGCAGGCCGAGCTCGGCCACGCCGTCCCTCTCCCTGACGTCAAACGCGTCCTCGCCCACGAGTTTTGGACCCTCCTGCCCGCCTTTCTCGACGGCACCGACGCCGCTACCGGCCCGTCTCAGCCGCGCTAATACCTCCGCCTCACCCAAATTCTCCCTCCTGCATTGGTAAAATTTAGTGTGCATTTGTGAGCCCTTTTCCCACCTTCTCCCTTCCCTCTCTCTGATGGACACCACGCGCAAACCTTCCTGGCTCCGTGCCAAACTGCCCTCCGGCCCCGGCTACAACGCCACGCGCCAGCTCGTCGACACCAACGCGCTCCACACCGTCTGCCAGAGCGCGCAGTGTCCCAACCTCGGCGAATGCTGGTCCCGCGGCACCGCCACCGTGATGATCCTCGGCAACATCTGCACGCGCTCCTGCAACTTCTGCGCGATCCAGACCGGCCGCCCCACGGAGCTCGACCTCGGCGAGCCCGCCCGCGTCGCCGACGCCGTCGCCAAGATGAACCTGAAGCACTGCGTCATCACGAGCGTCGCCCGCGACGAGCTCGCCGACGGCGGCGCCGCCGTCTGGGCCATGACCATCCGCGCGATCCGTCACCGGAATCCTCATACGGCCATCGAGGTCCTCGTCCCCGACTTCAAGGGCAACATGGAGCACGTCGACACCGTCCTCGACGCCAAGCCCGACATCTACAATCACAACCTCGAGACCGTCGAGCGCCTCCAGAAGCCCGTCCGCGTGCAGGCCCGCTACGACCGCTCCCGCTCCGTGCTCCGCCACGCCAAGGGCCGCGGCTTCGTCACCAAGACCGGCATCATGCTCGGCGTCGGCGAGGAGCTGCACGAGGTCGAGCAGACGCTCCGCGACATCGCCTCCGACAAGACGGACATCCTCACCATCGGCCAGTACCTGCAGCCCACGGCCAAGCACCTCCCGATCTCGCGCTGGGCCCCGCCGGAGGAGTTCCTCCACTGGAAGAACTTCGGCCTGAGCCTCGGCATCGGCGTCGTCGAGAGCGGCGCCCTCCTACCACGCCGACGAACAGTCGCAGAAGTACACCGGCGCCGACCACCTCAACAACGCCAACGCCCTGGTCGCCGGCGCCTGAGGACCGCGGCGGGAAGATCCCCGCGCCGATGCCGCGGGGGCTTCCCGCCCTCCGCCGCGTCCCGTATTCAGATACTGCATACATAGGCTGCGCGGCGGGCCCGCGCGCCGCCCTGCCCCTCTTCGCCCCCCCGGCCGCCGGCCCCGACCTGTTGCGGCGGAAGCTCATTTCCTCCACGCCAGCACCCCGCACAATCCGAAGCCCAGCGCGTTGACCGTCCCGTGCACCGCGCGCATCCACGGCACGTCGAGCCACGGCAGCGCCACCGCAAAGCTCCGCGACGCATAGGCCGCCGCGAGCGCCATCCCGAAAAACAGCGACACCCCCGCGACGAAAAACAGCCCGCGCCGCGCGGCCGTCATCGGCATCGCGCGCCGCGCCGCCTCCGCCTCGCCGTCGGTTGCGAGCCGCACGTGGAGGATCGCCACCGCCATCCCCGCGAGCGCGAGTCCGACCCCCGCCGCGCTCTCCACGGCCGGACCCCAGCCGAGTTGCGTCGCCGTGATCCCCAGCGCCACCGCCGGCACGCCCAGCAGCGTGCCCACCGCCGCCCGGGTCGCGAACCGCGCCTCCGGAAACGCCCGCACCGTCAGGCCCGCGAGCAGCGGCAGCAGCAGGCCCGCGAAATGAAAATGCACCGCCGTCAGCATCACGATCGCCTCGTCGAAATTCAGCGGCCGCGCGCCCCCGCGGTCCGCAAACACCCACGCGCCGCCCACGCCCAGAAAAATAAAGGCCGCATCGCCGCACAACCGGTCAAACGGCCGCCGCCACCCGCCCCGCCGCGCGCGCAACCAGCCGGTCGTCGCCACCATGCCGCACACCCCCACCCACGGCAGCGCCAGCACTGCCGTGACTCCGCCTGCCGGCCGCAGATACGCCCACCCGAGCAGCAGCGCCGCGGGCAGCTGCGCCACCCGGGTCCCGGCGACCAGCCACCACAGGGTCCGGCTCTCGTTTTTCTCCACGGCGAGTTCCAGCGCCAGGGGCACCAGCACCAGCGCCGCCAGCAGCAGCAGCGCCTGCGCCCACGCCCCATGGTGCAGATTCGGCACCCGCAGCGCGGCCCACACCAGCCACATCACCGCCCCGGCCACGGCCCGTTGGTTCGCGGTCATGTCAGTTCCCTCCTTTTGCGCTGAGCGTCGGGTAAATCATCCCGCGAGCGAGCCGCGCCCCGCCCCGCTCTGCAAGCTCCTCTCCACGCCATTATTCCGTTCGGCGCTATCGGAACCGCCGTGCATCTTTTTCGTGTCTTTGGCCCGTTTCGTGGTTTGATCGGGCCATGAAGTCGCGCACCGAGATCGTCGAAAACTGGCTGCCCCGCTACACCGGCGTGCCCCTCAAGGAATTCGGCGAATACATCCTCCTCACCAACTTCGACCGCTACATCCACCTCTTCGCCCAGTGGCACCGCGTCCCCATCCGCGGCAAGGACAAGCCCATGCCCAACGCCACCGCGGGCGACATCACCATCATCAACTTCGGCATGGGCAGCGCCACCGCCGCCACCGTGATGGACCTCCTCAGCGCCATCCACCCCAAGGCCGTCCTCTTCCTCGGCAAATGCGGCGGCCTCAAGCACCGAGCCGAACTCGGCGACCTCATCCTCCCCATCGCCGCCATCCGCGGCGAGGGTACCAGCAACGACTACTTCCCGCCCGAGGTCCCCTCGCTCCCCGCGTTCGCCCTCCAAAAGGCCATCTCGACCACCATCCGCGACTTCTCCCGCGACTACTGGACCGGCACCGTTTACACCACCAACCGCCGCGTCTGGGAACACGACGAGGCCTTCAAGAAATACCTCAAGAAGATCCGCGCCCTCGCGATCGACATGGAGACCGCCACCATCTTCATCACCGGCTTCTATAATGAGATCGCGACCGGCGCCCTCCTCCTCGTCTCCGACCAGCCGATGACCCCCGAAGGCGTGAAGACCGCCGAGAGCGACAAGCAGATCGACGAGACCTACGTCAACGACCACCTCAAGATCGGCATCGCCTCCCTGAAGCAGCTTCTCAACAAGGGCCTCACGGTCAAGCACCTGAAGTTCTAACCGGGGCCACGCCCCGCGCCGGGCCGGCGGCTGACCGCCCCGCCCGCCTTCCCCGCCCTTCGGCCGCGCCTCCCGTGGCCACACCCGAAGCCGGGTGGCGTCTTGATGAGGTTGGATCAGGTTGGATTTACCTGGATTTGGTCGGATTTGCTCCGACGAGCCCCGTAACGTCGCGTTGGCCACAGAACCCGCGGTCGGCTCAAAACCCACCCCACGCCTCCGCCCGTTCGCGCCTTCTACCCCTTTAATATCCAGAGTTCCGGCTCCGATTCTCCGGAACGCCGTCCCTGACCGGTTTGATGAGGTCGGATTCACTGGGATCAGGTTGGATTTACTTGGATTTGGTCGGATTTCCCCTCCGACCAGCACCACCCCAAGGCTCCTCTTCCCCGTCGCCGCGCCCACGATTTCGCAGCTCACCCCCTGCCCCTCGATATCCGGGCGCTTCCTTTCGTGTAGTTCGTGGTTCATCTCCGTTCCCCACGCCGACCGGTTTTCCGTGTGTTCCGTGTCTTCCGTGGGCCACTTCCCGCAGGTTGGATTTACTTGGATTTGGTCGGATTTCCCC
>JAPLTR010000274.1 GCA_026398065.1 Verrucomicrobiota bacterium
GTGCACGTGTTGCCGGAGGCGGCTCGCGTCGGCGGAGACGAGGAGCAGGAGCAGCCCGCCCGCGAGGACCCACTGGATGTTGACGAGGAAGAGCAGGACTTCGAAAGCGTCGGGCACGAGCACGACGGCGAGGGCGAACGCGACCTGCGGCCGAAACGGGAGGCGGGAGGATTGCGTGCGCGCCGCGACATACAGCGTGAGGGCAGAGGCGCCACCGACGAAGATCGCCGGCGCCCAGCGCGGATCAAACAGGAGCGCGAGCAGCGTGACGAGCCGCTGGGCCGTGTGCAGGTAGCCCGCGTACGGCATCAACAGGGTGCGGGCTCCATGCGTCCAGCCTTCGGCAAAAAACAGCGTGCCGTCTTCCGCCCAGAATTGCGGATGGAGGAAAAGCTCGGGCCGACGCGCAACGAGGATCCCGGCACAGACGACGAGCGTGGCCCAGAGGGGAGGGCGGGCGAGGAAGGCGGCGATCCGCTTGAAGCGGGAGGGTGTGGCGCTTGGGCCGTCCCCGGCGGGAGCGGAGGAAGGGAGGGGGGCTTTTCGGTGGCGGGAGGCGGGCCACGGCGGGGAAAGATGATGCCCGCGCGCGGGCGGCGCGGGAGCGCGGCCCAGGGATCTTTTTTCGTGGGTGAGAAGTCCCATAGGTTCTCACCCAGAGACAACCCGGCCACGGAAAGCCGCTATCGGCGTCGCGCAGGCAGTTGAATCGGCCAGCCGCCGGGATTGATCGGGATCGTGACGGCCTCGCCGGCGCGGATCCGGGGCACGTAGTCGTCCCAGTGATAGTCGGTGAACGGCCCTTCGCGGAGGCGGCTGAAATTCGTAAGCAACATGACGATACAGACCAGGGCGACGGCGCGGGCAGAGCGGCGACCGAGGACGGCAGTGGAAAGGAGGAGCCACAACGCGGCGAACTGCACCGCGAAGAAGTACCGGGAGCCGTTGCCGGGCACACAGAGGGAGGGCAGGGTGTAACGGTAGCGGACGAGCGAACTGGCGAGCAGGGCGAGCAGGGCGAGCGCGAGCCAGAGGCGTTCGCGACGGAGGGCGCCGGGCCGCAGGGCGAGAATGAGGATGGCTCCGAGCGTAAGCGCGGTGAACAGGGCGGCGAGGGCCACGGGGGGATTTTTGGGGAGGAAAACCCCGAGGAGCAGCGTGCCTCCGACGCGGATGCCGGGGACGGACGCGAGCGCGCCGAAATCGACGGTCGGATCCGGGGGGACCGGCAGCGGATGGCGGACGATGGACACGAGCTGAATGACCGCGCAGATGAGGACGACGGCGCAGATCACGAGACTGGCCGGCGTGCGGCGCTGCCACGCGCGGAGCAGGAACAGCGGCGCGAGCGCCACGCTGAACGGACCGGTGAGACCGAGGATGAAACCGGCAATCACATCATGGAGGTACGCCCGCGAGTCGCCGGGATCGTCGGAGAGGAGCAACAGGATCAGGCTGCCCGCGAGGATCCACTGGAGATTGGCGATCGTGAGCAGGACCTCGCCGGCGTCGGGCACCAGCACGAGGGCGAGGACGCAGGCGCCGGGCAGCGGCAGCGGGCAGCGCCCGGAGCACAACCGCGCAGCGACATAAAGGGTGCCGACCAGCGCCGAACCGACAAAGACGTGGGGCGCCCAGTGCGGGTCCACCGCGACGGCCAGCGCCGCGACGATGCGCGGCACGAGGTGGAAATAGCCGGCCAGCTCCGCGAAGAACGCGTGGTAGCCGAGTTCATAGGCCTGGTGGAAAAATATCCCGTCTTCCGCCCAGAGCTGGGGCCGGTAGAAGGCGTCGGGACGACGCGCCACGAGCACGCCGGCGCACAGGAGCAAAAGGAGCCAGAGCGGCGGCCGGGCCGCGCCCCGCGGAAAGTTGGACGACGGAGCCGGAGGCGCGAGCGGAGTGGAGGAGGACAAATTCATGGCGAGGCAGCCGCGGTTTCGCGCGGAGCCCCGAGGGAGGCCGGAGGCAATCCGGGTGGCAAGGCGAACCACGATGAGAGTGTGTCACCGACGAGACAAGGCGCGCGGGAAAAACCGCCACGCGGGCGCCGAGATTTTAGCGGTGACGATGGAGCTACCGAACCGGCCGGCCGGGATAGTCGACGTCCCAGCCGGCGGGGAGAATCGGAATCTTGGCGGGGACGCCGCGGCGGATGGGGTCGCAGTGGTCCGCCCAATGAAAGTCGGGCGGGGCGGCGTAGCGGAAGGCGGGCAGGTGCACGGCGAATCCGACGATCACGAGGGCGGTGGCGGTCCACGCGACGCCGCGACGCACCGAGGTGCAGGCCCAGGCGAGGAACCAGAAGAGCAGCACGCGCGAGATGTAGAAATAGCGGTCGCCGTCGGCGAGGTTGTCCGTGCCCCATGTATCGTGGCGGGTGCGGAAGAAACACGCGGCCGAAATCAGGAAGAAACCGAGGAAGAGGAGGACGTGTTGCGACCGGCGGGGTTGGTCACGGAGCGCCCAGAAACCGAGACCGACGAAGGCAGTCACGGCAACGACCGCGCGGACGACATTGGACAGCGGGGCGAGGAGGGCGGGGCCGAGGAAGCTCCAGATGAAGAGACGGCTGCCGATGACGGAGAAAAATTGGAGCGGATGAAACGGCTCGCCGGGGGCAGCCGAATTGGGGCCGGCCTGCACGATGAAATGGAGTTGGATGGCGGCGCACGCCGCCACAAGCAGGAGCGGGAGGAACGTGGCGAGGCGGCGATCGCGCCACCACGCCCAGACATAGACGGGCAGCAAGATGACCGAGAACGGACCGGTCAGGCCGACCAGGAGTAGAATCGTGAAATCGGCGACGCGATCGACGAGGCGAGTGGGAGCGGAGAGGAGCGGCTGGATCAACATGAAAAACGCGGAGATCCACTGGAGGTTGGTGATGTTGAGCGGGACCTCGCCGGTGTGGGCGGCGAAGGCGAAGGCGAGGAGCAGGACGGGTTTTCCGGGGACATCGAAGCGGGGAGACGCGATGCGGAAGAAGAGCGCGATGGTGATGGCAAACGAGGAACCGCTGTAGACCGCGGGCCACCAGGCGGGATCGGCGGTCGCAGCGGCGAACCACGCGATGAGGCGCGGAAGCGTGTGCAGGTAGCCCATGTAGGGCTCGAGGACGGCGCGGAAACCGAACTGCTCCTGCTGGACGAGAAAGATGCACGCGTCCTCCGCGTAGAGCTGAGGGGTGTGGAGCGCCCAGGGTTTGCGCAGGGCGAACGCGACGGCGGCGAAGACCACGATCCACCACGGGGTCTGGCGGGCGGTCCACGCGGCGCGGAGGGACGCAATGAGGCGGGCGGACAGAGTGAGCGAAGACGGGGAGACGGTCGCGGCCATGGGGGCGTGCGTCAGCGAGGAGCGGGGCGGCCGCGGTACTCCATCGTCCAGCCCTCGGGAAGCGTCGGGATGTTGGCGGGGACGCCGCGGCGGATGGGATCGACGTGCTCCGTCCAGCGGTAGTCGGGCTCGGCGGGGACGCTGTAGCCTTTGACGTGCACGAGGGCGCAGGCGAGGAGGAGCGCGCGGGCGGTCCACGCCACGGCGCGCTGCGCGGTGTCGATTTCCAAAATGAGCAGCCACGCGAGGAGCACGCGGGGGAGGTAAAAATAGCGGTCGCCGAAGACGAGGTTGTCGAGGCTCCACGTGTCGGGGCGGCTCCGATACACGCCGGCGACCATCATGAGGGCAAAGGCGGCGACAAGCTGCGCGCGGAGGAGCCGGCGCGGATGGGGGCGGAGGGACCACGCGAGAACGGCGACGACGGGGACGATGCCAGCGAAGCCCACAACGGCGGGTGGGAGATGGCGCGCGAGGTGGTCGCCGAGGACAGGCCAGACGAGCAGGTGCTGGCCGACGACCTCAAAGAAACGCGAGGCGACGAACGGCGGAAATGTGAAGTGCGGTCCGGTTTGGACGACGAACCAGGCCTGGATGGCGGCGCAGGCCGTGGCGACCAGAAGGAGGGCGAGGTTGTCGGCGGTGCGGGCGCGCCACCAGCGCCACGCGAGGAGCGGGCCGAGGGCGATTATGAACGGGCCGGTGAGACCGAGGAGGACGAGAAGGACGAGGTCGCCGACGCGTTGCGCGACGGTGGTGGGCGGGGCGACGAAGGCCTGCTCGATCAGCAGAAAGGCGAGGATCCACTGGAGGTTGGTGACGCTGAAGAGGACTTCGCCCGTCTGCGGGCCGAGGAAAAACGTCAGGGCGAGCCAGGGACGCAGGGCGGGCGGAAGCGGGAGGCGCGGAGAAAAGGTGCGGACCACGACGGCGAGCCAGAGCGCGAAAGCGGCGACGTTGTAGAACGCGGGCCACCACGCGGGGTCGAGGAGCTGCGACGCGGTCCACGCGATGAGGCGGGGGAGCGTATGGAGATAGCCCATGTACTGTTCGAAGAGGGCGCGGAGGCCGACGAGGTCGTTTTGGGCGAGGAAGATCGAACCGTCCTCGGCGTAGGGCTGGGGGACGAGGAGCGCGTAGGGTTTGCGGAGGAAGAGCAGAATCGCGAACGCGACGAAGAGGGCCGGGGTGAGCTGGGAGAGGCGGAGGGAGCGGAAACTTAACCACAGAGGCACCGAGGCACGGAGGTCGGAGCGGGCTGGAGCGGCAGGAAAGAGGGCGGAGACGCCGAGGGTGGCGATGAGGAGAGCGGATAGGCCGGCGACCGCGATGGCGAGGGGGGCCGGGGCGGCCGTGAAGGCGGCGGTCGGCGGCATCCACGTGAGGGTGAAGAGGCCGAGCTGGAGGAGGGCGAGGGCGGCGAAGAGCCAGCGCGAGACGAAGAGCGTCCAGGCCGCGAGGAGGCCGAGGAGGAGCAGGGGAACGACGTAGGAGCCCTGATGCACGAGGGTGCCGGAAGGGAGGAACATCAGGGCGAGCCAGAACGCGAGGGTGAGGCCGAGCCAGGCGAGGGCGAGGCCGTGGCGGCGCACATGGTCGCGCCACGCGGGCCGGCGACGGACGTGGAGGAAGACGAGGGCGGGCAGCGAAACCAGGCCGAGCAGCCACGCGGCGGGCGTGCGGAAGGTGTAGAAAATCTCCTCGCTGCGCCGGCCGGCGATGGCGTCGCGGTCGCGGGTGGTCAACAGATGCTGCCAGCTGCCGTGGAAGATCGTCGCGAGGTTGTCGCGGCGGGTTTCGAGGACCTTGGCCCAGCCGAGCCTCCGATAGTTTTCCACGAGGGCCTCGACAACGTCGCGGGAGTCGGGGGCGATGGCGCCGGCGAGGTGCCATTTGACGAGGCGGTTGCCGGGCGGTTCGTAGAAGCGCTGGTAGGCGAACCACGGGAGCGAGAGGACGACGAAGGCGGTGGCGGCGAGCAGCCACGAGCGCCAGCGACGGCGGAAGGAAAAGACGGCCAGAGGGGCGAGAGCGAAGAGGGAGAACATCACGCCGCCGTGGGCGAGGGAGCCAAAGGCCGCGAGGGTGCCGCCGACGAGCCACCGGTGACGCGGCTCGATGGCTGACTCGGTGGCGAAGAAAGTGCAGAACGCGAGCAGGACGAGGGCGGCGCCGGCGAGCTTGGGCCAGACGAAGACGGAGTTGAAGAGGAGAAAGCCCGTGAAGACGAGGGCGGCGGTCGCGGCGTGCGCCTGGTGTTCGGTGAGGCCGAGCCAGCGGAGAAAAACCCAGAGGGCGGGAATCCAGAGGAGCTGGAACCAGACACCGGCGGTCGCGCAGGCCTTGTCGTAACCGAAATCGAGGGCGCGCAGCGCGGGCAGCGTGACAAGGGCGAGGCCGGACTGGAGCGGCGGGCGGTCGCTGCTCAGCCAGTCGCCGCCGGGGCCCTTGGGGGAGGTGCCGGTGTAAAGATGCTCCGCGAAGATGCGGGGAATTTCACTGTCGCCGGGCATGTTCGCGAGGAAACGCGAGGAGGCGGTATCCGTAAACTTGGGACCGGTGAAGACAAACAGGACCGAGATGTAGAAAACGCCGGCGAGCGCGGTGAGGGCGATCAGGCGGAGGTGGATGGCGGGGCGCAGGGCGCGGGCGGCGGGGAAAAGATACGTGTGCGCGAGGGTGCCGAGGATCGCGGCCATCGCACCCCAACTGAAAATCCGGCCGGCGAGCGGGTGGGCGAAATACAGCGCAAACGCGAGGTAGCCGAGCACGCAGGGAGCGAGGGCGGCGAGGAGGACGGCCCCGAGGGCGGTGGAGCCGCGGCCGGTGAGACGGCGCCGCCAGACCTGGGCGGCGACGCCGGCGCCGGAAAAGACGAGGCACTGCGCGGCGAAGACGAGGAGCGTCGTGGGCAGCGACAGGGCGGGCATGGGAAAAGGTCACCGACGGCGTCCGGAGGCCGCCGTGCGCATCAGAGTTTCACAAAGCGGTATTTGACGACGGCCCAGAGCCAGGTGAGGGGATCGCGGAACATGGAGATCTTTTTGCCCTCCTTGAACGAGCGCGATTTGTAGCTGATGGGAATCTCGATCGGGCGGTGGCCCTTGCGGACGAGTTTCATCAGGAGCTCCCAGTCGAAGTCGAAGCGGTTGCACTCGAAGGTCAGGCCGGTGAGGCATTCGCGGCGGAAGACCTTGTACATCGTGAACGGGTCCTTCAGCCAGATGAGGAGCGAGACGTTGATGAGGAGGGTGAAGCCCCAGTGCGCGAGATTCAGAATCAGGGCCTGGACGGGCTGGTCGGAGAACTTGCGGATGGCCCAGCCGCCCTCGCCGTGGCGGGAGCCGAGGACGAACTCCTGGCGGCCGGCGGCGATGGGGGCGAGGAGGATGTCGTAGTCGTTGAGGTCGTACTCGAGGTCGGCATCCTGGATCACGATGACATCGCCGGTGGCCTGGGCGAGACCGGCGCGGACGGCGTGGCCCTTGCCGCGCGGGCGGTCCTCAAGGATGAGCTTCACGCGCTCGTGCGTGGCGTAGGACTGGACGATGGGGCGCGTGCCGTCGGTCGAGTTGCTCTCGACCAGGATGATCTGGAGGGTCCAGCCCGGGATCTGTTTCGCGAGGATGGCGTCGAGGGACTGGCGGACCGTGGCGGCCTCGTTGTAGATCGGGACGATGACGGAGAGCGTGCCGTTGACGATGGGCGGGAAGGGCGAGTGCGGCATGGGTGCGGGACGGGCGGCGGGAAAATGGCCGGTCAGGCTTACGGGAGGCGTTTCACGGCGCAAGGCATCGCGGAGACCCCGTAGAGGATGTCGACGAGGCGGACAAAGGGCGGGAACTTCAGCGCGAGGTTGGCGAGGGCGCGGAGGGCCCGGCGGTGGCGGAGGCTTTTCACGACCTTGAAAACGACGGCACCGTGGTAGCGGACATGGCGCCGGGCGATGGGGCTGTCGAGATTGCCAGTGGTGAGGAGGAGGAGGCCGCCGGGTTTCAGGAGACGGGCGACGAGCGCGATCGCGGAGGCGGGATCCGGGATGTGCTCGATGACCTCGATCAGACTGATGAGGTCGTAGCGCGCGGAGGGCTCGCGGGTGACCTCGTCGAAATCGAGGATGCGGAAGCCGTCGGTGGTCTTGAGGAGTTCGGCGTAGGAGCCGACATCGTGACCGGTGAGTTCGAGCGGTCGGCCGGCGAGCGAGCCCTGTTCGCGGAGAAATTTAAGAAAGCCACCGGCACCGCAGCCGAAGTCGAGCCAGCGGAGAGGGGCGGACGACTGCGGAGGGTGATGACTGAAAAAACTGGTGGCGAGGCGGAAGAGGTCGGCGAACTCGAGCGCGCGGTCGGTGCGGCGGTAGTCGCGGTACTCGGTCTCGTAGTCGACGTACGGGTCGGGGCCGGCGCCGCGGTAGTAGGCGTCGTTGTAGATTTCGAAACCGGAGAAGGGGTCGACGAAGATGAACTCGCAGTCGCGGCAGGCGTGGAAGGCGAACTCCCGCTTGAGAAATTCGCCGGGCTTGCGGCCGATGACCGTGGTGTTCGGGGAGCCGCAGGCGCGGCAGACGAGGGCGCTCATCCGAGGGAGGGCGACCCGCCTTCAACCCGGGGAGCGGCGGACCCCGCGGAGGAGCGGAGACCGAGCCAGAGCGACAACGCGAGGAGGACGGCGCCGACCGCGCAGAGGGCGAGGTTGCGCGGCCAGTTTTTCGGGACGTAGCTGAAGGTGATGCGGTAGTCGCCGGGGCCGTCGAGGACGACGCCCTTGAAGGTGTGGTTGAGACGGAGCACGGGGGATTTCTGACCGTTCACGCTGGCGCGGAAATCGCCGGGCCAGAAGACCTCGTTGAGGACGACGAGGCCGGCGGACTTGGCGCGGACGGTAAAGGTGGTGGTGTTTTCGGTGAGGACGTAGTCGGAGGCGGCGGTGACGGTACGCTCGGCGAGTCCGCGGGGGATGGAGAGCAGGGCGGGGGTGCGGGCAAGGTCGGTGCGCTGTGCGACGGCGAAGGGACGTCCGTCGCCGGTGCGGAGCTTTTCGACGAACTCCTCGGGCCGGTCGTAGGCCTCGAGGTGGTCGGTGAAGAAGGCGCGGGGCCAGGCGGTCGGGCTTTCGTAGATGTCGAGGTCGGAGGTTTTGACGAGCCTGAGGGCCTTGCCGAGGGCGCCCTGGTCGCTCTGGAGGTCGAAATAGTAGCGGACGTGGAGGGC
>JAPLTR010000540.1 GCA_026398065.1 Verrucomicrobiota bacterium
ACAAAAACGCCCGGAGGCATGGTGCCCCCGGGCGTTTCGCTCAAATGGACTCGTGCTGGCGATCAGGTGCCCGGCGTGATGCTGTCCGGCTTCGACGTGGGCCCGGACGAAGCCGGCTCCTTCTTTTCTTCCTTCGGTTTCTCCGTGGGGTTGGTGGTCGTCGTGGTCGGTGCGGGCGTAAACACGGCCGTGGCGATCTGCTGTGCGAGCTGCTGGGCCACGACCGTCACCTGCTGGACCGTCGTGATCGGCGCGTCCGCAGGCGGAGGAGTCACCGTGACCGCGGCCGTAACGCCGGTGGAAGTGGTGGCGGTGACCTGGTTCGTGGTCACGTTCACCTCGACGTTGTTCAGCACGACTTCCTTGTTGTCGGTGACCTGGACGGGCGGCGTGGTGACCGTGCCGGTGCCGACGACGACCTCGACGTTGCCTTCGACCGTGGTCATCACGAAATTATAGACTCCGGTGCGGCCGTCGCCCACGGGGCGATAGACGATCTTGAAGACCGTGCCGCGGATACCGGCGGCACCCACCGGGGTGGAGACCTTGAACTTGGAGTTGTTGCCCGGCGTCTTCTTGAGGGTCTTGACGTTGCCGATCAGTTCCCCGCGCGTAAGGGTGATATCGGTATTGGAAAGGCTCGGCTCCTCCGTCGCGGCCGTGCGGTTGTAGGCCGGGGGAACAGGGTCCAGCTTGAACTCCGAGATGTTGAGATCGGTGGTATCGCCCAGCTTGAGCGAGGCGCCGTTCTCGAAGAGCAGCACCACACTGGAGCCGACGCCGGTATGCACGATGTTACCCTCGCCAATTTCCTGATTCTCCCCGAGCGGCACGGGGGCCGCCGTGGCACCGGCAACGTTGGAGTTGTAGGTCACGGTCCCGACCACGTTCTTCGCGATGATTTTGCCCGAGCGTCCCGCCGACAACACGGCCTTCGGCGCGTCGATCACCGAGCCCTGCGCAGCGGCCTCCGGCGCCAGGAATGACGCGAGGACGACAAGCAGCGACAGCCACGAAAAAAACTTTGTGTGCATGGTGTTGAGGAAGACCACAACTAACGGCGCTCCGCCAGATGCTGCCGGAGAGTTTCCCCTTCCGGACGCGTAGGGTCAAGACGCAAGCTGATCGCAATGGCCGACTCCGCCAGCCGCCGGGTCGTGGGATTGAGCGATAAATGGTAGGCCTGATAAAACCAGGTGGTCGCATTGGTCGGGGCCAGCCGCATCGCCTCGTCAAACGCGTCGCCGGCCTCCCGACCGCGACCCTGCATGTCCAGCGCGACCCCGAGCCGCAGCCAAAACTCCGGGATGGCCGTCGATTGCGCGAGCGCCCGGCGCGCATCGGCCTCGGCCGACGCGCGCGGCGAACCGTTCCGCCGGGATCCGCGCCGGCCCGGGCTCGCGCTCCGCGGCCAGCCAGGTCCGTCGCACGGCCATGCCCGCCACGGTCGCCACCGCGAGGCCGAGCGCGGGAACCTTGAGATGAAAGTCCACGAACAGGTGCAGGGCAAACGCCAGCAGGCCCACCGCGAGCGCCGTCGCAAACCCCGGCGATTCGAACCAGTCGCGCTCGCCCGGGGGCGCCGCCGGAGCGGAGCGGCGGCGGCACCGCACGGCGATCACCCCGCAGGCCCCGAAACACAGCCCGAAGCCCACGGCGCCATGGTCGCGCCGCGTATTCAAATAGTCGT
>JAPLTR010000826.1 GCA_026398065.1 Verrucomicrobiota bacterium
CTCGAATCTCTGCGGGCCGATCTTCGCTTAACGTGGCCCGGCGCTGTCGAAGCAGTCCGCCTGCTCACCCAGCATCCCGAAGACCCGGCAACCTTCGCCGAGGTTGCGCGGGCGCTCCGGTCGCCCGGAGCCTTGGGAGACGAGTAAGGGTGAAAAAGCCGCCTAATACTCGCTGCGGGAGTCACCGCTCATGCTAGTTCATACTAATTTTCAGCCCAAATGATCAGTGGAAAACGATAGACCACTCAAACCGAGATGAACAATCTACAACACGCCATTTCAGTTCACCGCCCCACGTTTTCCGCCGTCTACGTCGCAGCTGGCGCCGTTCGCCGGGTCTGGTTCGAGTCCGAGACCGAGGAAACCGCCAAGGCCTTCGCCCTCACCCACAATTTCGGCCTCGAAGGGCCGGCGGCCGGGCCGTCCGGAGCCCCGGCGTCCCCGACGGCATACGACGAAAAAACCGCGAGGGGCCTACTCGGGAATATTTCGCGGTCGACCCTCTATCGGGAGGTGATCAAAGGACGCCTCGACCGCGTCCCGGGGCTTCAAAAAGTCCTCATCACACGGCAATCGCTTGAGCGGTGGGGCCGTTGAAATCTACCTTGGCTGCTGCGGCCTGACTGGCGTCCTTCATCAGGTGCGAGTATGTCCGCATCGCCAGCGCCCCACCATCGGCATGCCCGAGCCACCGCGATACCGTGGGAACGTCCACCCCGCTCGCGATGCAAACGGACGCAAAGAAGTGGCGAAGGTCATGGTTTCTTAGCGTCGGCAAACCGAGGCGTTTGCAGGCCCGTTTCAGGGCTGTCCTAGGTTCGGCGTGGACGACCAGTTTCGTCTTGTCACCCACCCGGCGGGTTTTGATCCGGTCGAGGACTTGCCGGAGTGCCGGGTTGACGGGGATAGTCCGTTCCGAGGTGCGGGACTTCGTGCCCCAGATTTTGAACTCAGTTCCCCGGTCGTCGCCGAGGGTGGAGCGCGTCGCTTCATCCCGGCGCATTCCGCTGAAAGCGAGAAGCTCCGCGTGATCGGCCATCTCGACCGCCTGGGCCGCCAGCCAGACCCGTTGCAGCTCGTTTGGCCGAAAATTTTCACTTTCTGGCAGTCGGCGCATTTCGGCAAACAACCGGCCCATATCCTCGCGGGTTGGAAGCTGGACCCGCTCGTCGCACGCTCCCGAGGCGCCGCGCGTGCGCGCAGATGCAAAGAGAGTGCCGCGGAGCGCAGATGAGACCTTGAAGGGACTTTCGACGATGACCTTCTTTTCGACCGCGATGTCGAGCATCACCCGCAGAACCCAGAGGGTCTGATTGGTGGTCCCTACGCCGAATCCGACGTTGTTCTTGCCAAAATGGTAGCTCCATCTCGCGGACTTCAAGAGGTGTTCGCGAAGATTTACGACGATGTCGGCCGTGACGCCACGGGCAAGAAAGGTGTCAAAATTGGCCTTTTGCCAGTGGTCACGCAGCCGGGTCATGTTGTTGCGGCGACCGACCTCGGTGCTGGCGGCAACCGGGCTGGCATCAAGCCGGAGCTGCATCTCGGCGAAGAGGGCGCCGAGCGTCTTGAACTGGGTCCCAAGATCCGCTCCCCGTTGACGGTCTTTCTCGACATCGACGCTGCGCTGCGCGTGCTTAATTCTCGCATGCTCAAACACACTCGTTTCCAACGACCGGAAGGTTCGCTTACCCCCAAGCGAATACCGGGAGTAGTACGTGCCGCGCTCGGACTCCGGAAGTCCCGCCGGGCGGTACTCGTAGAGGCCTTGCAGGTTCGTTTTGCGCCAGATCGGCTTGTTGGGAGTGTTCATGTTGGTACGGACGGGACTGTGAACCGCCCCCAAACCGGGTGGTATGACGGGGAGGTATGAATCGTATGACTCCCATGATGGTGCAGTATTTTGAGGTGAAGCGCGGCCTGCCCAAGGACACGCTGCTGCTGTTCCGCCTCGGGGACTTCTTTGAGATGTTCTTCGACGACGCCATCGTCGCGTCGCGCCTTCTCGGCCTCACCCTCACCAAGCGCCAGGACCACCCGATGGCCGGCCTCCCGTCGCAGGCCCTCGACAACTACGTCACCAAGCTCCTCGCCGCCGGCAAGAAGGTGGCCATCTGCGACCAGGCCGAGCCCGCCAAGGCCGGCAAACTCGTCCGCCGCCAGCTCACGCGCATCCTTTCGCCCGGCACCACGCTCGCCGCCAACCAGCTCGATGCCGCCCGCAATCACTACCTCTGCGCCCTCGCCCTCGACAAACACGGCCTGCACGCCGCGTGGCTCGATCTTTCGACCGGCGAGTTCCGCGTCGCAACCGATCCCCACATCGCCAATCTCCTCCCCGTCCTCACCGCCCTCGATCCCGCCGAGTTGCTGGTGATCGAAGGCGAGCGCGAGCGCTGGCAGGCGGCCCCGCACGACCAGACCGAGGTCCACGCCCTGCATGCTTTCGCGTCCACGCGCCTCGTGACCGAGCTGGCGGGCTACCAGTTCGACACGAACACGGGGGCCAAGACCGTGATGGACACGCTGGGCGTGCTCAATCTCCAGGGCTTCGGCCTCGCCCACACCCATGCGGCCCTCGGCCCGGCCGGCGCGCTCGTTTACTACGCCACGGAAAACCTCTGCGCCAAGCCCGAGAATCTCCGCGGCCTCCAGGAATACCGCAGCGCCCGCACCCTCCTCCTCGACCCCGCCACCCTGCGCAATCTGGAGATCTTCGCCTCCAGCCGCGGCGCGCGCGACGGTTCGCTGCTCACCGCGATCAACCGCACCGGCACCGCCGCCGGCGCCCGCCTCCTCGAGCGCTGGCTCGCCTCCCCCACCCTCGACCTCGCCGAGATCAACCGCCGCCAGTCCCTCGTCGGCGAACTCCTCGCCCAGCCTTCGCGCCTCGCCTCGCTGCGCGAACTCCTCGGCAGCGTGCGCGACATCCCGCGCATCCTGGGCCGCCTGCAAAACCGTCTCCGCAACCCGCGCGAGCTCGGCGGCGTGCGCGACACCCTCGTTCAAATCCCCACGCTCCGCGCCGAGATCGCCGCCTTTGGCTCGGACTCCCATCTCTCCGCGCTCAGCTCCCAGCTTCCGCTCCGGCTACGATGCGAAGCTCGACGAGCTCCGGGCCCTCACCAGCGGCAACAAGACCTGGCTTTCCGACCTCGAGCGCGCCGAGCAGGAACGCACCGGCATCCGCAGCCTGAAGGTCAGGTTTACCAACAATTTTGGCTACTACATCGAGATCACCAAGGCCAACCTCCACCTCGTCCCCGCCGACTACATCCGCCGTCAGACGACCGTCGGCGGCGAGCGCTACGTGACCGAGTCGCTCAAGCAAAAGGAGAAGGAGATTTTCCACGCCGAGGAAAACGCCGCCGCGCGCGAACTCGAGCTCTTCAACCAGCTCGTCGCCTCCATCCTCGACGAATCCCTCGCCCTCGCCCACACCGCCGATGCCCTCGCCGAACTCGACGTCCTCGCCGGCTGGTCTTTGCTCGCCCGCGAGTGGGACTACTGCCGCCCGACGCTCGACGAGGGCGACGTCCTGGAGATCACCGAGGGCCGCCACCCGGTCGTCGAGCAGATGCTCCGCTCGTCCGACACCACCGTCGCCCGCGGCGCGAGCGCGGCCTTCGTCCCCAACGACACGCTCCTCGCCTGCGACGACGCCCAGATCGCCCTCCTCACCGGTCCCAACATGGCCGGCAAGTCGACCTACATCCGCCAGGTCGCACTCATCACCCTCCTCGCCCAGGTCGGCTGCTGGGTGCCGGCGAAGTCCTGCCGCGTCGGCCTCGTCGACCGCATCTTCTCCCGCGTCGGCGCCAGCGACGACCTCGCGCGCGGCAACTCGACCTTCATGGTCGAGATGAACGAGACCGCCAACATCCTCAACAACGCGACCGACCGCTCCCTCATTATCCTCGACGAAATCGGCCGCGGCACGTCCACCTACGACGGCCTCTCCATCGCCTGGGCGGTGGTCGAGCACCTCCACCGCGCTCCGGCCCGCGGCGCGCGCACGCTCTTCGCCACCCATTATCAGGAGCTGACCCAGCTCGAAAAACACCTCCCGCGCCTCCGCAACTTCTCCGTCGCCGTGAAGGAGTGGAACGACGACATCGTCTTCGTCCGCCGCGTCGTTCCCGGCGCCGCCGACCGCAGCTACGGCATCCAGGTCGCCCGCCTCGCCGGCCTCCCGCTCAGTGTGATCGACCGCGCCAAGACCATCCTCGCAAAGCTCGAGAGCGACGACACCGACGTGACGCTGCCCGCCGCTGCACCCACCGCGAAGCCCAAGAAGAAAATCTCGGTCACCCCCGCGGACGACTCACAGCTCACGCTGCTCTGATCGTGGCGCGAGCAGGGCGGTGCTTTCCTGTAGCGTCCGTCTTGCGGACGCCTGGCTTCGACCACCCACCGGCGCGCGTCACCAACGTTCCGCATCCGCCGACTCCGCTCACTTCCCCGCCGGCACTTTTCCCCGACGGATCGCCCAGAGCTGCTTCGCCTGCGCGATGGTCTCCGCGAGTACCTTGGGCGTCAGAGCCTGCTTCGGGTCGTCGCCGATGCCCTTCGCGGGCTCGACGTGCGCCTCGATGCACAGTCCGTCCGCCCCGTAGGCCACGGCCGCCAGCGCCGCCGCGGGCACATAGACCGCTTTGCCCACCGAGTGGGAGGGATCGACCACGACGGGCGCCCAGGTCTTTTCCTTCAACAGCGGCGTGATGCTTTCGTCGGGGTGATTGCGATAGCCGTCGAGGGTCGGGGTCGTGCCGCGCGGGCAGAGAATCACGTTGGGATTGCCGAAGGCCGCGATGTACTCCGCCGCCGAGATGAACTCGCTCAGCGGCCCCATGTGGATGCTGCGCTTCAGCAGCACGGCATTGTCCCGCTCGGCGATGGCCTTGCCGATGGCGCGGAGCAGCGAGTAGTTGAGGGCGTTGCGCGCCCCGACCTGCAGCGTGTGCACGCCGGCATCGAGCGCGAGTTTGATGTGCGCCTCCTCCATCACCTCGGTGTCCACCGGCAGGCCGGTGCGGCGCGAGGCCTCCATCAGGATGTCGAGCGACTTCACGTCGCCCTGAAACGTATAGGGGTTGGTGCGGGGCTTCCACACGCCGCCGCGCAGCGCGTTGGCGCCGGCTTCCTTCACCGCCGCCGCCGTCTCGTAGAAATAGTTCGGGTTCTTCGGGTCGATCGTGCACGCGCCGGCGATCACCAGCAGCTCCTCGCCGAGCGTCACCCCGCCCATGACGATGCGGTGGGTCGCCAGGTCCGACCGCTTGTCCATGAGCTT
>JAPLTR010000986.1 GCA_026398065.1 Verrucomicrobiota bacterium
CCCAACGTCGTTTACGACCGCGCCGCCACCCAGGCCAGCCTCGAGGCCGCCACCCGCGGCCTGAAGCCCGTCAGCGTCAGCGTCGCCCGCGGCCAGACCATCAGCGAGCCCGGCGAACGCGTCACCCCCGAGCAGCACGAGATGTTTCAGGCCTATCGCCAATATCTCCTCGACCACGGTGACACCGAGCGCAACGAGGGCCTCACCCTCTTCGGCCGCGTCCTCCTCGTCCTCGCGATGGTCCTCGCCTCTCTTATCTATATCCGGATCGAGGACCCCGAGACCCTCCGCTCCAACGTCCGCTGCGGCCTCCTCGCCCTCGTCGTCATCGTCAACCTCGCCCTCATCCGCGCCATCTACTCCCTCGGCGGCGCCGAGTTCTTCGTGCGCGACGGCTCCTGGGCCAGCACCCTGCCCTACGTCGCGCCGACCGCCCTCGCCCCGCTCATCGTCGCCATCCTCATCGACGCCGGCTCCGGCATCTTCATGGCGCTGCTCGTCTCGATCTTCACCGGCGTCATCTACGGCAACCGCCTCGACCTTCTCGTCCTGACTTTCCTCGCGTCGCTCGTCGCCATCTTCATGGGCCGCGACGCCCGCCGCCGCGGCCGCGTCGTCCGCGCCGCCGGCGCCGGCGGCCTCACCGTCGCCGCCTTCGCCGCCCTCGTCGGCTACGCCGACAAGATCCCCTACGAAACCCTCGCCCGCCAGATGACCGCCGGCCTCGCCACCGGCCTCCTCACCGGCGTCGGCGTCGTCGGCCTCCTCCCTATCCTCGAGTCGCTCTTCAAGCGCACCACCGACATCACGCTTCTCGAACTCACCGACTACAATCACCCGCTGCTCCGCCGCATGCAGCTCGACGCGCCCGGCACCTACCACCACTCGCTCGTCGTCGCCCAGCTCGCCGAAAACGCCTGCAACGCCATCGGCGCCAATCCCCTCCACGCCCGCGTCTGCGCCCTCTTCCACGACGTGGGCAAGACCGCCCACGCCGCCGACTTCGCCGAAAACCAGCGCGACGGCATCAATCCCCATGACGGCCGCACCCCTGCCGAATCCGCCCGCATCATCCGCCAGCACGTCCCCGACGGCGTCGAACTCGCCGTCCGCCACAACCTCCCCCGCGCCGTGATCGACGTGATCCGCCAGCACCACGGCACGAGCCTCGTCCGCTATTTTTACCAGCTCGCGATCGACCAGTCCCGCTCCCCGTTCCCGAACAAGCACGTCACGGCCCCCGCCGAGGTGGACGAACACAGCTTCCGCTATGACGGCCCGCGCCCCCAGTTCAAGGAGAGCGCAATCATCTCCCTCGCCGACGGCGTCGAAGCCGCCTCGCGCTCCCTGCGCACCGCGACCCCGGAAACCATCCGCGACCTGATCGACAAGATCGTCCGCGACCGCATCGACGACACCCAGCTCGACGAGGCCCCGCTCACCTTTGAGGAGATCACCAAGGTCAAGAACAGCTTCCAGTTCACCTTGATGAACATGCTCCACGCCCGCGTCGCCTACCCCGTCGGCGAACAGCCCCCCACCGCCGCCGCGAAGGCGTAGCGACGCTTCGTCCTTTCCGCCGATCGGGCCGGCACGAGGTCTCCATACGTCAGCCGCCGCTCTCCCAACGCGGCAGCCTGTGGCGCCAGCCGGGGGCCGTCCGCCGGCTCCTGAGCGAGCAGCTCGCCGACGATACGTTCAAATACCACCTGTCCAATTTGCCGGGCGACACCTCGCTGGAGAAACTGGTGCGGCTGCCCCATCTGCATTGGACCATTGAACAGGGCTACCAGCGACTGAAAGAGGAACTTGGGCTCGATCACTTTGAGGGGCGCTCCTGGCGCGGCTCCACCATCATCTCAGTCTCTGCTTCCTCACCCGGCTGCGCTCGTCAAAAAAACGGCCCTCGCTGTGTGAAGTCCGCCACAGGCTTTTCGAGGCCCTGACTCTCTGCCTCTGTCCCCCTTGCGCCACCCGCTTCACGCGCACCGGCCTCATCCTTGATTCTTCCTAAATATTTAACGGATTGGTGCTACGGGGACGTG
>JAPLTR010000589.1:0-12078 GCA_026398065.1 Verrucomicrobiota bacterium
TTCCGCGAGCCGCGGCTCGCCCTTCACGATCTCCGCGAAGCGCAGCATCGGGTGGTAGATCACGCCGAGGTAGCCCATGTACGCGAGCGGGATGGGCTTAAGCGTGAGCGCCTGCGCGACCGGCCCCTGCGTCGCGCCCGGGACCACGGTGACCCGCAGCAGGTTCGAATGCTCGGTGTAGTTCCCCGCCTTCGCCGCATGCGTTGGGTTCGGCGTGTTCACCACCTTTTCGACGAACCGCGCATCCGCCGGCTCGAGGCTGAGGTCGGAAAACGTCTCCGTACGTTTGAACTGCGCGTTGCTCACCCGGAGGGAGAAACGCGCGGCTTTCCCCTCGTCCGATGGCGCCGCGGTCACCTCGACCTTGGTGAGGTTGTTGTACGCGGTCGGCGTGGAGCGCAGCGCGATCACGCGTTTCCCTGCCGCGTCACGCAGTTCGCCGTCCGCCACCACATACTTGCTCCCCATGCTCCACGCGGGGCGGCTGTGACCCGAGCCATCCACCACGCCGCGGCGGTCGTCCCGGTGCGTGAGCAACTGGTCGCCGCGCCGCGCGACCTCGGCGAGGTACTTCGCTTCGCCCGTCGCCTCATAGAGGTCGACGAGCGCGTGCAGCAGGTGAGACTCGCCCCACGCGAGCGTGCTCGCGTCCGGGGTCTTCACCCAGGCGTCGCCCGGCGGGCGCGCCGCGAGCAGCGCGTCGGCCCGCGCCACCGAGATCTCGATGGGCCGCGCCGGGGCCGCGACAAGCGGGGCCACCGCCAGGGATGCGATCAGGGCACGGGTCGTCAGCAGCGGCATGAAGTGTGTAACCAAATTTCAACTACGCGATGCCGTCTCCGCCCCTCACACGCCGAAGCCGGCGCGATACTCCTTGGTCACCCACTGGTTGGCCTCGGGGAGGTTGGTGACCTTCATCGCCGCCGAATCCCAGAGGATCTTCCGCCGGGCGCGCACCGCCACGCAGCTCAGCAGCACGGTCTCCGTCAGCCGAGAGGCATACTCGAAGTTCGCCCCGGCCGGCGTCCCGCCCTTGCAGGCCGCCGCCCACTCCGTCCAGTGGCTGCCGGCGATGCGCGGCAGCGTCTTGGGTGGCAGGGAGGTCACCACTTCCTGCATCCGCGCCTCGGGCACGATGCGCACGCTGAGATAGTTCGGGTGCGCCAGCACCGTGGCCTTGCTGCCGACGATCAGCGTGCCGTTGTCCGGCAGCGCGCGGGTCGGCTCTAGGTCCGTCGGCAGCGGCGGCATCAGTCCGCCGTCATACCACTTCCAGGTCACGGCCGGCAGCTTCCCGCGCGGGGGAAACTCATAGGTGACCACCGAGGCTTTCGGCCCGCTCACGTCCGTCAGGTAGCTGCTGGTCGCCTCCAGACTCGTCGGCTGCGTGAGCCCGAGCGCCCAGTACGCGCCGTCCATCATGTGGCAGCCCATGTCGCCGAGCGCGCCCGTCCCAAAATCCCAGTAGCCGCGCCAGTTGAACGGCAGGTACGCGGGATCGTACGCCCGCTCCTTGGCCACGCCCAGCCACAGGTTCCAATCGAGGGTCGCGGGCACCGCCGGCGTGACCTTGCTGTGGTCCGGCGCCTTCACGCCCTGCGGCCAGATCGGCCGGTCCGTCCACGTGTGGATCTCCCGGACCTCGCCGAGCACGCCGGCGTCGAGCCACTCCTTCAAAATCCGCATGCCTTCGAACGCATGCCCCTGGATGCCCATCTGCGTCGCCAGCTTCTTCTCCTTCGCCAGCGCGGCCATCTTGCGCACCTCGTCGACGGTCTGCGCCATCGGCTTTTCGACAAACACGTGTTTCCCGAGCTGCATGGCCGCCATCGCGATCGGGAAGTGCATGTGGTCCGGCGTGGCCACCACCACGGCGTCGATCTGATGGGCGACCTTGTCCAGCATCTCCCGGTAGTCGCGGAAACGCGGCACCGCCGGATATTTTTTAAACGTCGCCGCCGCCCGCGCCTCGTCCACGTCGCAGAACGCCACGTGGTTCTCCTCGGCCAGCCCCTCGACCGAGGCCCGGCCGCGCCCGCCGACGCCCACGAAGGCGATATTCAGCTTCGCGTTCGGCGACTTCCCCTCCTGGCTCCGGATCACGGCGGGGAAGCTCAGCGCTGCGGCGGCGACCGAGGCGGATTTGATAAATTCACGGCGGGCCAGGGGAAGGGAGGGCATGGGAGGTATTCTGGAATTCCTTGTAACCGTTAAGTTACAACTTGGCAAGCGCGCTGCTTTCAACTCTAAACTCCCCCCATGAGTCCCCCCGTCTCCCGCCGTAAATTCCTCGGCAGCGCCGCCGGCGCCAGCCTCGCCCTCGGTCTCGGCCGCGGCTCCGCCGCCGAAACCTCCGCCTCCACCCCCGCCGCCGCGCCGATCACCAAGCCCGTCTCCGAGTGGCCGCTCTGGGACAACCGCGACGAGACCGCCCTCCTCGACGTCCTCCACAGCGGCAAGTGGGGCCGCACCGCCGGCGGCGCCGCCCGCGTCAAGGAGTTCGAGGCCGCCTACGCCGCGCGCATGAAGGCGAAGTTCTGCGTCGCCACCTCCTCGGGCACGACCGCCCTGCTCACCTCCCTCGGCGCGCTCAACATCGGCCCCGGTGACGAGGTGATCATGCCCCCGTACACCTTTGTCGCGACCTTCAATTCCATTACCGCCAGCTTCGCGCTCCCCGTCTTCGCCGACACCGACGCCGCGACGTTCCAGATCGATCCGAAGAAAATGGCCGCGGCGATCACGCCCGCGACGAAGCTCCTCCTCCCCGTCCACATCGCCGGCTCCCCCGCCGATCTCGACGCCATCACCGCGCTCGCGAAGGCCCGCAACATCACGCTCCTCGAGGACGCCTGTCAGGCCCCGCTCGCCGAGTGGCGCAACCAGCCCGTCGGCACCTTTGGCATTGGCGGCTGCTTCAGTTTCCAGGCCAGCAAGAACCTCACGTCCGGCGAGGGCGGCGCCGTCCTCACCAACGACGAGAACTTTGCCAACCTCTGCTACAACTTCCACACCCCCGGCGGCCCGAAGCCGGCACCCAGTCTCGGTCGCGCCGCCAACTTCCGTCTCACCGAGTTCCAGGCCGCCCTCCTCCTCGCGCAGATGACGCGCCTCGAGGCCCAGGCCAAGACCCGCGACGCCAACGCCGCCTATCTCAGCGAACTCCTCCGCCAGATCCCCGGCAGCGCCCCCGCCGCCCTCGCCCCCGGCTGCACCCGCAGCGGCTGGCACCTCTACATGTTCCGCTACGAGGCCGCGAAGTTCGCCGGTCTCACCCGCGCGAAATTCCTCCAGCTCCTGGCCAAGGAGGGCATCGCCGCCAGCAGCGGTTACACGAGCCTCAACACCTCCGCCCACGTCAAGGCGCTCGCGAGCAATCCGCACTACCAGCGCATCTACGGTAAGAAGACGATGGATACGTGGGTCGACCGCAACCAGTGCCCGGTCAACGACCGCCTCGTCGAGGAGGCCGTCTGGCTTTCGCAGACCAAGCTGCTCAATCCGCGCTCCGAGATGGAGCGCATCGCCAGCGTGATCGCCGGCATCCAGAAGCGCGCCGGCGAACTCGCGCGGAGCTAGGCACCGCCCGTCTCGGCTTGAGCGAAACGAACGGCGCCCGCGGGCGCCGTTTTCTTTTTGCGCAACGACGTCGTCGCCGTCCGCCCGTTGCGAATTCGCGCGTTCGGGCAATGCTGTGGTCTCCACCTCCTCCTGCCCATGAATCTCCACCTCGACCAGAAACTCGCCCTCGTCACCGCCTCCACCGGCGGCATCGGCATCGAAATCGCCCGCGCCCTCGCGCGCGAGGGCGCCCGCGTCATCGTCAACGGCCGCTCCGCCTCCAGCGTGGACGCCGCCCTCGCCGCGATCCGCTCCGCCCAGCCCGATGCGAAACTCGAAGGCCTTGTCTCAGACAACGGCACCGCCGCGGGCACCGCGGAGACCATCGCGCGCTTTCCCGCCGTCGACATCCTCGTCAACAACCTCGGCATCTACGAATCCCTCGGTTTCTTCGACGAGACCGACGCCGACTGGCTGAAGATTTTCGAGGTCAACATTCTCAGCGGCGTGCGCCTCAGCCGCCACTACCTGAAGGGCATGTTGGAAAAGAAAGCCGGCCGCGTGATCTTCATTTCCAGCGAGTCCGGCGTGAGCCCCTCGCCCGAGATGCCGCACTACGCGGCGACCAAGACCATGCAGCTCTCGATCTCGCGCAGCCTCGCCGAGCTGACCAAGGGCACCGCTGTGACGGTCAACACCGTCATGCCCGGCTCCACTCTCACCGAGGGCGTGGCCAAGTTTGTCCAAGACCTCTTCCCCGGCCTTTCCGTCGAGGAAGCCGGCCGCCGCTTCATGAAGGAAAACCGTCCCACCTCGCTTCTCGAGCGCCTGCTCAAGCCGCGCGAGATCGCGGACTTCGTCACCTTCGTCAGCAGCCCCGTCGCCTCCGGCATCAACGGCGCGGCGCTCCGGGTGGACGGCGGTCTGGTCCGCAGCGTGTTTTAGTCTGGGGCGATCGCCGGCGTACCATTGGCGGTCCGGCAACCGCTACGACATCACCCCGGCTTCGCGCGGCCCGCGGCCACGGTACATCGCGAGGAAGAACACCAGCACGGCTCCCATCGCGGCGGAGAGCACGCTCCAGAACAGGGTCCAGCGCGTGTGCCCGTCGGTCGTGCACGCGGCGAACCAACTGCCGGTGCCGAGGTACCCGATCATGCTGCCCACCCCGCTGTTCATGACCGACATCAGGGCCTGGCCCCGCGCGCGCCACGCGGGGTCCACGCGCTGGTCCACATAGATCTGCGCCGTGATTGTCACCAGGGTAAATGAGGCCCCGTGCAGCACCACGCCCGCGATCAGCCCCCAGGGCGTCCCGATGGCGCACAACGCGTACCGCAGCACCCCAAACCCGAGGCCGCACACGACGATCCATTTCAGCCGCCACCGCAGCAGGAGCGTCCCGAGCGCGAGCATCGCCAGGACCTCCGTGATCTGGCCGGCGCTCATCCACGCCGTGGTCTGGTCGAGGCCGATTTCCCGCAGGTTGGGCGGTGTGTAGGGGTAGAACGCCGCCAGCGGAATCGTGAAGAGGGCCGTCGTCAGAAACACCACGCGATGGTCGCGGTTCTTCAGCAGCGCCAGCGCATCGTAGCCGAACCGCTGGCTCAGCGTGAGCCCGGTCACCGCCTTGGGCACCTCCATCGCCGGCAGCCAGAACGTGAAGACCGCCACCGTCAGCCACACCGCCGCGCCGCCATATGCGGCCCAGGTCGACCGGTCCGCCCCGAACACGCTCACCAGCACACACCCGATCATCCAGCCCACGGTACCCATCGCGCGGATGGGCCCGAATTCCTTCTTCGCATCCGCCAACCGCGCAAAGACAATGGTCGAGGCGATGCTCCACATCGGCGACGAGCAGAACGCATACAACTGGATCAGCCCGAGCGCCGCCCACGGGCCCCAGCCGAACCGGATCGCCGTGCTCGCGAGCGCCATCGACAGGGCCGACGCCACCGCCAGCCACCGGAGCACTTTCACCGGCGAGGCGTGACGGTCCGCCATCGCCCCGAACAACAGCGGCGAGACAAACGCCGCCACGCCCGACGTCGCAAACACGTACGGCCGGATATGCGCCAGCCCGTGCGCCTCCAGCACCAAGCTGAGCGGCACAAACCACACGCCCAGCGCCGCCCCTTGCAGGAAAAACAGGCCGATGAGTTCGGCATACTCGGCGCGTCGCAGCGTGGTCAGCACCCGCGGAGCAGACACGGACGGCGGCCGGGTTCAAGCTTCCGCCACGCCCAACCTGGTCTCGGTCGCCGCCGCGCTTCGCGCCCTTGGTCATGAAAGGGCGCTTTCCGGCTGGCGGCCGAAACCGTCCGCCCCCTACCGTGGGAGACTTCTCCCGTGCCAAGTTCCTCCGCCGTTTTTTCTGTCGCGCCGTTTCGTTTCGAAGTCACGCCCCCGCTCGGGCACGCCCTGCTCGGCGGCCTCGTCCAGCCGGCCCTCGCGATCGACGATCCGCTGGAGGCCCTGGGCTACGTGCTGCTGGGGGCGGGCGCACCGATGGTCGTCTGCGTGCTCGACTGGGCGGGGCTGCTCAATGAGGCCCACGTCGCCTGGCGTGTCGCCTTCGCCGAGGCCGCGGGCACGACGCCCGATCGCGTGGCCGTGCACTGTGTGCACCAGCACAACACGCCGTTCCCCTGCCCCGGCGCCCACGCCGCCGCCGCCGCCCACCCCGGACTCCCTCCGATCTACGACGCCGATTTTTTCGACACCTGCCTGCACCGGGCCCGCGCCGCCGTCCGGTTCGCGCTGCGCACTCCGGCGCGCGTCACCCACGTCGCGCATGGCCAGGCCGTCGTGGAACGCGTCGCGTCCAACCGCCGCGTCGCCCGCGATGCCGCGGGCCGCGTCACCGCCATGCGCGCCAGCGCCTGCACGGACCCGGCGCTGACCGCCCTGCCGGAGGGTGTCATTGATCCGACACTACAGACCGTCGCACTCTACGGCGAAGGGGGCCGCAAGCTCGTCGCGAGTCACTACTATGCGGCCCACCCCATGAGCTACTACCGGGATGGCCGGGTCACGAGCGACTTCTGCGGCCTCGCCCGCCGGCGCCGCCAGGCGGAGGAACCCGGTTGCCTGCACCTCTACTTCACCGGTTGCGCCGGCAACGTCTCCGCCGGAAAATACAACGACGGCACGCCCGCCGCCCGCCGCGCCCTGACCGACCGGATCCACGCCGGCCTCGTCGCCGCGGAGGCCTCGCTCGCCCCGCGCCCGCTCGCCACCCTCGACTGGCGGACCGAGGAGCTGCTGCCGCAGCCCATCGCTTCGCCGACGCCCCGCGAAGCCGAAACGGTCCTCGCCGATCCGTCCCGCCCTCTCGTCGACCGCCTCCTCGCGGCCTACCGCCTCGGCTGGCTGCAACGCCACGCGCGCGGCACGCCCTTCGTGCTCAGCCGGCTCCGGCTCAACGACATTTCGCTCCTCCACCTGCCCGGCGAAATGTTCATCGAGTACCAGCTTCGCGCCCGGGCCTTGCACCCGGACCGCCCCGTCGCCGTCGCCGCCTACGGGGACGACGGGCTCTGGTATGTGCCGACCAAGGAGGAGTACCCCGCCGGCAGCTATGAGGTGAGCGTGGCCTTTGCCGACGACGACACCGACGCCCTCCTCACCGCCGCGATCGCCCGGCTACTCCGCGATTGAGTTCGGCGCCGCACCCGGCGCAATTCCCCCGATGCCCCCGCCCCTCACCCTCCGCCCGCTCGTCGCCGCCGATCACGCCGCGGTGGCCGGTCTCCTTCACCGCTCGCTGGTGCAGTGGTACGAGAGCCACCTCGGCCAGGGCGCGCGCTTTGGGGACAAGGCGGAGCCCTTCCGCCTTTTCCCCGAGGTCTATGCCGCCCTCGACCCCGGCGACGGTATCGCAGCCACGGATACCGCCACCGGCGAACTGCTCGGCGTCTGTTTCGTCCATCCGCGGAAAACCCACGTCTCCCTCGGCATCGTGGCTACCGCGCCCGCGGCACAGGGCCGGGGCGTCGCCCGCGCGATGCTCACGCCCGCGCTCGAACTCGCACGCCGCACGAACCGACCCGCCCGGCTCGTTTCGAGCCTCCTCAATCTCGACTCGTTCTCCCTCTACTCGCGCCTCGGTTTCGTACCGCACACCCTGTATCAGGACCTCGTGCTCACGGTGCCGGCCACCGGCCTCGCCGTGCCAGCACCCTCCGACGCCGCGCGCGTGCGCCCCGTGACCGATCCCGCCGAGGCCGCGCGCCTCGCCGCCTTCGAGTATGAGTGGCAGGGCCTCCACCGGGAGCAGGACTACGCGTTCTTCCTGCGCAACACCGTGGGCGCGTGGCGGGTGTGGGCGCTCGAAAACACCACCGGAGACCTCGAGGGCTTCCTCGTCGCGAGCCACCATCCCTCCTGCGTGATGCTGGGGCCCGGGGTCGCGGCCAACGACTCCGCCGCCGCCGCACTGCTCTGGCGTGCGCTGGATGCGATGCGCGGCCTGACGCCCGTCTTCCTCGCGCCCTGCACCGCTGCCGCGCTCGTCCATCAGTGCTACGTCTGGGGAGCGCGCAACGTCGAGTTGCACGCCGCCCAGGCCACGGGCCCCGTTCCGTCCGCGCGCGGCATCGCGTTTCCGACCTTCCTCCCCGAATCGGGCTGATTACTCCGGCAGGGGATAGCTGTAGAGGTGGGAGCCGCTCGCGAAATAGATCCGGCCCCCGAGCACGTCGCCGCCCGAGCCGATGGGCATCGGCGAGTCGGCCAGCCACTTCACCGCAAAGGTCGCCGGATCGATCCGCGCGATCCCTTTCGTGAACAGGACGAACACGGCCTCCTTGTTTCCGCGCACGAAGGCGCGCGGCCCCTGCCCGGTGATGATCCCGCCGAACTTCGCGGGCATCTCCGCGACGTACACGACCGCGTGCTTGACGGGATCGAAGACAAAGAAACGTTCCCGCCCCGCGAAGCCGTAGATCAGCCCGCGGGGTCCCTCGGCCAGATCGGTGTAGACCTTCGCGTCCGGAAACATCGCCGCGTGCCACTCGACCTTCTTCGTGGCCGTATCCATGGCGTAGAGTTCCGCGACCTCGGCCTTGGCCTCGCCGCCCGTGCCGCCCGCCACGGTCGTGCCGCCAAGAATCCGCCCGCCCGGCAGCGCCACCAGGCTCATCGTGGAAAGGTCGGGCAGAATGTCGGTGTGCACCAGCAGGGTCTTCGTCCCCGCCGCGCGGTCCCAAAACAGCAGCCCGCCTCCCGTGTGCCCGTAGGCCGGCGTGCCCGCCATCACCACCGTGCGGCCGTCCGCCAGCGGGAGGAGATCGTGCGGCCGGTAGATGGTCGGTTCGCAGTCCGTGAGAAACCGCGCATTGCCCTTCGTGTCGCCCTTCACCGTCGGCACCCAGGGCTCGCCGGGCGCCCATTCGAGCAAAAATCCGTGCGGATAACCGCCGACAAAGAAGCGGTCGCCCTGCCGCGCCACCGTGTTGAACTGCCCGTACGCCGGACCGTTCTTCCACGCGTCCGCCTTGGCGTCGTAGCTGAACATCCGCATCGGAAACGACGTGCCGCCGCTGATCGATCCATCGGGCGCCGCGGCGACCGCCACGATGTGCGCGCCGTCGCTCGTGTAGTCGAACGCCACCGTGCGCGTCGCGCCCGTCTTCGGGTCCTCCACCGTCATCGTGCGTCCGACCGTGTCGCAGACCTTCAGGCGCTTTCCGCTCGGAAATTTCGGGTGCACCAGGTCCTGCGCACCCGCGATCAGCGCCTTCCTCCGCTGGGTCGCGTGCTCGGCGAGCGGCCGCACTTCGCCACGGTAGTATTCACGCCATCCCCCCGGAATCTGCGCGTAAACTTTGCCATCGAGGTCCCGATACACCGTGGCGGAACCCTGGGCGCGTTCGCCCCCGGTCAGGGTCGGGCGCGCCCGGCCGGTCCGTGGATCGAACACCACGACCTGGCTCGCCGCCGAACCAATCCCGACGTAAACCCAGCCGGCATCGTCCACCGCGACACTGCGCGGATACTGCAGCCAGTTCTCCTTGTTCAACGAGCCGTGGTCCTTGAATTCCCGCGTGCGCGGATCGAACGACACCAGCCCGCTGTTCGGGTAGGTCGCCGCCCAGATCGTGCCGTCGTCCGCCTCGGTCAGGCTCATCGCCATCTGCGGCGCGCTCTTCCCGAAGAACGTGAACGCCCGCTTCACCGGGTCGAACTCGCTGAAATGGCTGCCGAAGTGCGTGTAGTATTTGTTGCCGCTGGAGAGCAGCGAGGCAAACGGACCGTCACCGGCCCACGGATACGGCGTGGCAAACTGCTCCGCCCGGCCCGTCTCCGCGTCGATCATCAGCAGCGCGTAGCCGCCCCGGTGGTCGTAGAGCCAGACCAGCATCACCTCGCGCCCCGCGCCGTCGACGGTCGCGACCATGCCGCGGTGCTGGCTCACCGGGGTCGCGACCCCGTGGTCCACGAACCCCGCTCCCGCGTCGCGCGACGCCGCCTCCGCCGAGGGCCCCGTCAGCCCGAGCAAACCCACCGCCACCGCCAGCCATTGATGCAGCTTCATGAAAGTCTCCTCATCCCTCGAGGCCGAAAAAGGCCGCGGCATTGCGCCACGCGATCCTTTCGAAATCCGCGGCCGGGAGTTTCTCCAGATCCGCCAGTTTGACGAGCGAGGGCCCGACGTAGTCGAAGGGCGCATGCGACCCGAAGGCGACCGCCCCGACCCCGAGCGCCTCGATCAGCTTGGGCACGTCCTTGCGAAACACGACGTGCATCCGCGCAAAATCGACCAGGCAACGCCCCTTCAGCCCGGCCTCCGCCATTTTCTGGCCATCGAGCCCGGCCCAGTTGCTCAGGGCGAACTTGAGCCGGGGATACGCCTTGGCCGCGGCGAGCATCGCCAGGGCGTTCAAATCCTCCGCCCGATCCCACGCGTGTCGCTGGCGGCGGTCCTCGAACCGCTGGGTCAGCACCAGCGGCACGCCCAGTTCCTGCACCCGCGCCAGCACCGCGCGCCCGTGCTCGTCGGCCAGGGTGTAACCGTGGTGCTCCGGCACGATGGTCACCGCCTTCATCTTCCACCGGCCGATCGCCTCGTCCATGTCGCGCTCCCAGCCGGCGTATTTCGGATTCACCGTCGCGACGGGAATCAGCCGGTCGCGATGGGCTTGGATCTCCGCGTGGAGTTCCTCGTTGCCGCGGTGGGAGTCACGGTAAAACACCGCGGGGAGCGACGACACGACCGCCTTTGAAATCCCGTTCCGGTCCATCAGCGCGATCATCGCCGCCGCCGTCTGCTGCTCCAGCGACCGAAACGCGTAGTGCCCGAGATAGGCGTTAATATCGATGATCATGGGGTCCTCCGATCCAGCAGGCGCTGCAGGTTTCGCCAGAAAATGTTCTCCCGCTGTTCCGCGGTGAGTTCCGCCGACAGGATCTTCCCGACCCCGCCTTCCATCGTCTGGTCCGTCGCGAAGAGAATCCGCCCGGCGCCCACCTCGCGCACACAGCGGCCGATCGCATCGGCCTCCAACACGCTGCCGCTGGTGTCGACGTAGATGTTGGGAAAATCCCGCAGGCCCTTGATCGACCACTCCCAGTCACCGCCGCCCTGGATGTGACCGAGGATCAGCATCAGTTCGGGATAGCGCCGTGCCAAAACACAGAAATCGGCGGTGTCCGAAATCTTCGGTTGGGCCTGCTGCGTGCGGGCATCGGTCACATGCCCCGAGTGGCCCAAAAAGAGGATCTTCCGCTGGAGGCATTTCTCCACGATGGGCACGAGCACCGGATCGGTGAACTTGAACTGGTTGTAGAGCTTCACCCCGATCATGCCCGCCGCGAGGCACCGCTCGATCTCGTCGAGCGCCGCCGCGCCGTTGCCGGGCTGCACGAAGCAGTAGCCCGCCACGCGCGCCGGGTAGCGCTTCATCGCCGCGATCACCGCGTCGTTGGCGTCGCGCACGGTCTCGATGCCGACCATCGCGCCGGCGGTGATCGGCTTGGAACAGAGGAGTTTTGCGATGCCGAGGGAGTCCGCGGCCTCGATCATCGCCTCGACCTCGCTCCAGTCCGCGTTCGGCCGGTTCACCGGCGCGAACACGTGGTTGTGCGCGTCGAACTTCCGCATCGTCCGCCAGCCCGTCGGCAGCCCCACCTCGCCTGCCCGCATCTGACCGGAGGCCCGTGCGGTCGCCGCCGCCCCCTTCGCGGTCTGGCCCTGGGCGACCGTCGCCAGGCCCAGGGCACCGAGCCCGGTGCCCGCGCACTTTAGAAAATCCCTTCGATTCGTCTTCATAGGAATGGGAAAAATTTCACTTCGCCACGCGGGCGTCGTTTTCTCCGGACAGCGCCCGCACCAGTTGGTCCACCGCCGGTGGCACGGGCTTATTGCGGTTCAGCCACGAGCACGCACTGAACACGACGAGAGACGTCGCGATTGGTGCCAGGACCCGCAGCCCCTGGCTGGCCGCCATGCCGTACGTCACGATCGCAAACGCCGCAAAGCCCGCGAGAATGGAGGCGATCGCCGCGCGTGCC
>JAPLTR010000589.1:12097-23974 GCA_026398065.1 Verrucomicrobiota bacterium
GTAGCGGTACCGCGGCAAAAGGCCAAACAGCATCGGCACCGACACCGGGCCGATGAGCGCCGCGAACCACGAGATGATGAGTCCCAGGACCCCGCCAAACCGGTCCGACTCCACGCCGATGATCAGGGTGAGCAGGGTGAAGATCAATGTGGAGATCCGCGCCACCCGCAGCGACTGGCGCTGGTCCATGCCGCGAAAGCGCTTCGCCGTCATCGGCAGCATGTCGCGCGTGATCACCGACGAGATCGTGTTCATGTCTGAGGTCGTCATGGCCATCGTCGCGGCAAACATCGAGGCCAGCACGAGCCCGATGAAACCGACGGGGAGAAATTTCTGCGTCAGGAGGACATAGGCCTGCGTCGGGTCGGCCAGGTTCGGCAGCAGCACCGGCGCCGCCCACATCGGGAAGAACAGGCACAGCGGCCACACCACGTAGAGCGCGCCCGACAGCCACGCCGTCTTCTGCGCGCTGCGGGCCGAGGGCGACCCGATGTAGCGCACGGCGAGATTCCAGGTCCCGCCGTTGTAGCTCAGCACCGCCGCGAGGATGTAGCCGGCGAGGAAGAGCGGCGTGTAGGGCCCGTTGAACGCCTGCCCATGCCCCGCGGGCAGCTGGTCCCACAGGGTCCAGAGGCTGCTCACCCCGCCCAGCTTTTGCATGACCGCGACGCACAGGACGATCCCCGCCACCACCTGCACGACAAACTGCAGAAAATCCGTGTAGAGATCCGCCCACAGGCCGCCCACCGCCGTGTAGAACACCGACACGCCGCCGGAAATCCAGACCCCCGCCGAGATGGGGAGCCCGGTAAAGCCGTGCAGCAAAATCCCGATCGAGGCCCACTTGGCCCCCACATCGAACAGCTTCAGCAGCACGCCGCTCCACGCCATCAGCTGCTGCGTCGCGACATTGTAGCGCATCGCGAGGTACTCCGTCGGCGACTCGATGTTCAGCGCGATCCGCAGCCGCGCCCAGCGCGGGGCAAACCACCACGCCCCGCCGAAGCACGCCACGACGATCGAGCCCGCCCACCACACGTAGAGGGTGAAACCGTATTGGTAGGCGACCGCCGCATACGCCACGAACACCACGCCGCTGTGGCCCGACACATGGTGCGACACCCCGCCGAGCCACCACGGGATCTTCCCCCCGGCCACAAAATAGTCGTTGGACCCCTTGATCTTTTTGACCGCCAGCCAGCCGATCACCGCCACGAGCAGGAAGAAAATCGCGATGACCGCGTAGTCGAGGAGGTGCATGCCGGTGACCGATGTAACCTTATGGTTACTGCACAAAGCGAGCCTGACCGTGGCCCATTTTCATTTTACCGGCACCGCGATCAGCTCGACCGTCACCACCCGCCCGGGACGGCCGAAACCCGCGACGCCGAGCGCCGACGCCGCGGGCGGGCGCGTCGGGTCGAAATAGACGCCGCGGATGTCGCCGAGCGCCGTCCGGGCCCCCGGGTCGCCGAGGTAGTAGGTCGCCTTCACAAGATTGCGATAGCTGCCACCCGCTTCGAAGAGCACCGAGCCCAGCCGTTCGAAGGCGACCTTCCACTGTGCCCGGCCGTCCCCGGTGTCGCCGCCGGAAACCGCGCCAACGAAGATCAAGGGCGTGCCCGCCGCCACCTGGCATACATTGCAGTAGCGCGGGGATTTGGTGAGCCAAGGCAGCCACGAGTAGGCGACGGTATCACCCACCGGGGACGGCAGCGATTTCGCCGACACCACCAGCTCAATCTCCGCAAACAGCTCGCTCTGCCACTCCATGACCACCACCGGCGGCACCGGCCCGCCGTCAAAGCTCGCCGCCACCTCGCGGACTGCGGCGGCATGCTCGCCGAAAGGCCGGATGAACGCCTTCACCTGCACGACCTCCGCCTTGGTCAGCCCCAGGTGCGTGAGGCTGCGGAACAGCCCCGCCATCGTGAGCCGCATCGCCGAGGCGAGGTCCGGGCCCTTTTCCGCCTGCCCCGAGATAAAGATCTTCCCGCCCGCCGGCATGACCGCCGCGTCCGGACCGGCCATTGTCACCTTGGCCACCGGCTGCGACGACGCGGCCACCGCCTCGAACGCCACCCGGGCACCGCTCCGCGCGAGCGGCGTGCGCACCAAGGTAAACGCCACCGGGGCCGCCGCGAAGCGCTCGGCCACCAGCGCATCGACCGCGGCGACCGCGGCATCGTCGGCGACGTAGGCGCTCAGCCGCGCGACGCGCGCGAGATCGCTGCCGCGCGTCAGGAGGGTTGCCTCCAGGGTCTTCAGCGCGGCTCCGGCCTGGCTCGCCGCGTCCGGGTTCGATTCGTCGGCGAACACCTGGCCGGTGAAGACCAAGGCCGCGTCCGGCACCTGCACCGACGCGGCCCAACCGCGCGACTCCGTCGCCGGAATCCGTCGGATCACGGGCTGCGCTGCATAAGTCGTCATGCCACCGAGTACCAAGGACAGGGCCACGAGCGTGAGTCGTTTCATTCGGCCGCAAGGGCTAGCGGACTCACCGCAGCGAGTCCACCGCCCAGCGGAAAAAATCAAGCCGTCGCGCTCTAGCATTGCTCAGAACTTTCCGCGCACGCCGGCGACGAAGCTGATGCCCTGATTGGTCTTGAAGAACTTCAGGCCGTTGAGGGCCACGTCGGTGCGCGCCGCCTCGTCGGTGATGTTGACGACGTCGCAGAAGACATCGTAGCGGCGGTTGATGCTGTACTGGAGCTTCACGTCGTAGCTGAGGCGTTCTTCCTGATAGACGTCGATCGGGGCGACGGTGCTCTTGTACTTCTGCGCGGTCCAGTTGGCGAGGAAACGCAGGTCGAGCCCACGGTAGCGGAAGTTGATGCCCGCGTTGCCGCTGCGCGGCGCGAGATTCCCCAGCTTGGTGGTCGTGGTGGTGGCGCCGAAGGTGCCTTCCGCCTTCAGATAGGTGAAGTTGGCGAAGGCGCCGAGCCCCTTGAGCGCGCCGGGCAGGAAGCTGAACTGCTGCTGGTAGCTCGCCTCTATGCCGCGGATGCGCGCATCGCCGACGTTCTCCGTCAGGCCGGTCGAGGGCACGGTCGACGAGATGCTGCGCGAGTAGTTGCTGATGTCCTTGGCGAAAGCACCGACGCTGAAGAGGCCAACGGGTTCGAAATACTTTTCGACGCTCACTTCGAAATTGTCGGTGAGGTACGGCTTGAGCCCGGGATTGCCGAGGCTGACCGTGTTGGTCTCAGTGTTTTCCGTGAAGGTCGCGATCAGGCTGGCGACGGGCGGACGGGAGATCGCCTTGTTGTAGCTCGCGCGCACGAGGAGCGACTGCACCGGCTCATAAACGAGGTGGAGGCCGGGAAACACGTTGTGGTATTTGCCACCCGAGGTGTCGCGGCGCACGAAGGAGCGCTGGGCGCGCGCCAGGTTGGCCGCGACCACGGCGGGGTCGAGGCTCGTTCCACCCACGCTGCTGCCACCATAGGAGGCCGTGGTGTTGCGCACCCAGACGGTACCGGTGGTCTCGGTCTCCTCGATGCGCACGCCACCGAGGATCCGGAGCCGGCTAAACTTGATGGAGCCCTGGAGATAGGCCGCGCCAATGCTCTCGCGGAATTTGGCATCGCCGACATTGGCCGTCACGTAGCTGTTGTAGGCGTCGGCAGCGGTCTGTTTCCAATAGGCGGCCGGCGCGGCGGCAGGATTGGTCATGACCGGGAACGGGCCGTAGCGGCCGTCGCCCTGCATGGAGCGGAGGTCGGCATAGGGCGTCATCGCATCGTCGGCCGAGTTGGCGACCCCATCGGCGCCCACAAACGTGGCGGTCGAGAAGTCCGTGATCGGCTTGCGGGTGTCGTCCGCATATTTCACGCCGGCCTTGATCAAGGTGGGGACGGCGGTGTCGAACTTCTTGGTCAGGTCCGCGCGCACGCTGGCGAGGTCGTTCGGCGACTTGTACGACTGCTTCTGCATGAAGTTCATGTTGTAGCTCGCCGCATCGTAGATCGACGGGCCGGCGGTCTGCTTGAAGATCGGGTACCAGGGATCCTGCCCACGGCGGTCGATTTCAAAGCCGATGCCCGCGCCGGTCGTGCGCGCCTGCGCCCGGATCCAGCCGGGATACGAGATGTCGGCGCGCGAGAAGGTCCCGCGCACATTCAGGGTCGCCGACCGGTTGAAGAATTTGAACTCGGTGCCACCCGTGAGGGAGAAGTTGCGCGAGTCCTTCGTGAAGGCCGGCGTCGATTCGATGATGCCGACGGAGGCAGCGTGCGGCAGCAAGACCGAGTGCTCGTACGTGCTGTCCGGCGTGAAATTCGCCGCTGTGGCCGCGGGGTTGCCGAAGCCGGGACGGTAGTACACCTGGTACTGGTCGTTGGTGTTGTACGTGAACTTCGCGAAGACGTAGGCATCGGGGCTGAGCTTGTAGTCGACGCTCAGGCCGGCGTTGCGCGCCTTGGCGGCGTAGCCGAAATCGCCGGTGCCGAAGAGGCGCGTGAGCGGATTGGCCGAGGTGGGATTGAGGTAGGTCTGGGCAAAGTTGTAGAGCACGCCGCCCGGCCCGATCTCGTCCTGCGTGGTGTAGGAGACGCGCCGGCCGACATTGAACGCGATCCCGAGGTTCCGCTTGCCGCCGAAGACATCGAAGACGTCGGAGTAGGCCAGGCTGATCAGGTCGAGATTGTCCGCCTTGTCCTCGAAGGGGCTGCCACTGAAGCCGCGCTTGCGCCACATGACCCCGCCCGTGACGGTGATCCGGCGGCCGGGGGCGTCGAAGGCCCTGCGCGAGACGAGGTTCACGAAGCCCGCCACGGCATTGGCGTCCTGCTCGGGCTGGGGCGCCTTGATGAGTTCCACCGACCCGAGATTGCCCGTGCCCATCTGCTCGATCTGGTAGTCGCGGGTGGCGGAGGTGCCGCCCGAGGAGGCCACGCGCTCGCCATCCACCATCAGCGAGGAGAAGCCCGGACCCATGCCGCGGATGTAGAGCGAGCGCACCTCGCTGCCCACGATGTCCGTCGTGATGCCGGGCAGGCGCTGGAGCAACTCGCCGGGATTGGCCGCGGGATTGCCAAACGTGTCGGTCGCCGCGACCCATTTCGGATTGTCCGACTGCCGCTGCGTCTGGATCGCGAGCGCATTGCCCTCGCGCAGACCGGACACCGCCATCGCCTCCATTTTATAAATGGTGGCCGTCAATTGCACGTCCCGCGTGACCGACTGGCCGGCCACCACCGTCACCGGTACCCGCGCGGTGTCCAGTCCGGCATAACTCACGACGATGGTCTGGAGCCCGGCGGGGGCCGAAAGCGTGAAGGTGCCCCCGCGCTCGGCCACGGCCGCGTTGCCCGCACCCTCGATCTGGAGCATCGCCCCGGTGAGCAGATCGCCGGTGGCCTGGTTGGAAACCACGCCGGTGATGGTGCCGTTCTGGGCAAAGCCGTTCACGGCGATCAGGACGAACGCCGGCACGAGGGCACGGCGGAGGAAGCGCAGCCACGCGGTGGCTGCCAGACAGACAGAGGCCAGTTGGTTCATGGGGAACAGAAGCAGTCAGTGGTGGTGTGCGCCCGCCGCCTTTCCTGGGACGGAAATTGGCGGCGGACGGACCGGCCGGCGAAGGGGGCGCCGTCCGAGTACGTAACCAACAGGTTACTTTTTACCGGACCGTGCAAGCGGATTTTTTCCTTCCACCTCCTTTTTACCCCTGCCGGGAATCGAATTCGCCTTGCCTGCGCTGTAACCCTCCAGTTACACCGGCGCCGTGAATCCCCCCCTCCCCTCCCGTCTGACCGCCCGGCTTTGCTGGGTCGCTTTCCTTGTCGTCTGCTCGGCCGCCTTCCCGGCGGAAACCAAGGGTCCGGCCGCCGGCTGGCGGGCCGGCACCGGCCGCGAAAAGATCACGCCGGCGGGCGCGCTGTGGATGACCGGCTATGCGTCGCGGGAGCATCCCGCCGACGGCACGGCGCAGGAGCTCTGGGTGAAGGCGCTGGCCGTTTCCGACCCCGCCGGCAACCGCGGCGTCCTGCTCACGCTGGACCTCTGCGGGGTCACCCGCGAGATCTCCGACCATGTCGCGGCGGAACTGAGCCGGCGCTTCGGCCTCCCGCGCAGCGCGGTCATGTCGAACGTCTCCCACACCCACTGCTCCCCCTGGTTCCCCGGCAGCATCATCGGCCTCCGCATCCTTCCGCCCGACGGGCTGAAGCTTGCGACCGAGTACACCGTCACGCTGGAGCAAAAGATGATCGCCGCCGCCGCCGCCGCACTTGATAGCCTCGCGCCCGCCACCCTCGCGTGGGGCGAGGACAACGCGAGCTTCGGCGTCAACCGGCGCGAGAACTCCGAGAAGGACGTCGCCGCCCGGCGGGCCACCGGGACCCTGCGCGGCCCCGCCGACCCGCGGGTGCCCGTTCTGGCCATCCACGATGCGGCCACCGGTGCGCTCCGCGGCCAGCTCATGTCGTACGCCTGCCACAACACCACGCTCAACATCTACCAGTGGCACGGCGACTACGCCGGCGCTGCGCAGACCGAGCTGGAGCGTCGCCACCCCGGCGCCACGGTGCTGTTCACCATCGGCTGCGGCGCGGACATCAACCCGAACCCCCGCGGCACCGTCGCCCTCGCCGAGCAGCACGGCCGGGCCCTGGCCGACGCCGTCGACCGCGCGCTGGACCGGCCGCTCACCCGCATCGAGGGAAATTTTTCCTCCGCCCTGGAGGATATCGAACTCACCTTCGCCAAGAAACCCACCGAGGCCGAGCTCTGCGAAAACTGGGAAAAGGACCAGCCGAACAAGGCCATGTACCAGGCGTGGTCGGCTGCGGTGACCGACCAGCTCAAAACCAAGGGCGACGCCATCCTGCGCTACTCCTACCCGGTCCAGGCCTGGAAGCTGGGCAATCTGTCGTGGGCCGCGCTCGGCGGCGAAGTGGTGGTGGACTACGGCCTGCGCCTCCGCTCCGAGCACAAGGGCAATCTCTGGGTTTTCGGCTATTCGACCGACGTGATGGCCTACATCCCCAACGAGCGCGTCCTCAAGGAAGGCCGGTACGAGGGCGCGACCTCGATGGTGCCCTACGGCCGCCCCGGTCCGTGGAGTCCCGGCCTGGAGGACAAAATCGTGGGCAAGACGCACGAGCTGCTCGCCCGCACCGGAGGGAAGTGAAGCCGGCCGGGCGGCGCCGGCCACGTTGATAAAAGGTTGAGGAAGTCTGCGGCGCGACCCACGCTTGCGTCCCTGCCCTGCGGTGGCCACGCGCTGCCCCCCGGTCGCTTTCCTGAAAGATCCTTCTCACCGCCGCCATGAAATCCAACTCCCTTGTTTCGATCTTGTATCTGGTGCTGCTCGTCACCGTAGCGCGCGCCCAAGTCTACCAACCCCCGGGACTGTCTTCGATCGATCCGGTCTTTCGGACGGGAGCGCAGTTCAACCAGTTCGTCGCCTACAACCGGGGCTCCCTGAGCGCGCCGCCGCAAATCATCCTCCACTACGGCGGCACGGCGTCCTTCGCGCGTTCGGCTTTCTCCACTGCAAACTCGGGGTCGTTGCAGATCCCCATTCCGGCCCCGCTGGCGGGCAGCTACCGCCTCGACCGGATCGAGCTGGCCGACGCCACCGGCTCCACCATCTACCTGCGCGACGGCACGATTTCGAGGGTGCTCTACAGCGCGCCCTCCCTGCCGACGACCCACTCGGTCAACCTGGCGGCGGGAGATTTTTCGACCGGCGGCGCCCCGCTCCCCAGTCCCGAGACCGGACGCGCCATCAATCTCTCCACGCGGGGCCAGGTCGGCGCCGGCGACCAGGTCCTCATCGTGGGCCTCACGGTCTCCAGCGGAACGAAGTCGTTTCTCTTCCGCGCCATCGGCCCGGCGCTCGGCGACTTCGGGGTCACGGGGTTTGTGCGCGATCCCAAGATCGAGCTCAAGAATCAGGCCGGCGCCGTGCTCGCGCAGAATGACAACTGGACCCCCGATCTCGCGGCCCCCACCCAGAGCGTGGGCGGGTTTGCCCTGCCCGCCGGCAGCCGGGACGCCGCGCTCAGGGCGACGCTCCCCGCCGGCAACTACTCCCTGGTGATCAGCGGTGTGGACGGGTCCACCGGGGTGGCGCTGGCGGAAGCCTACGAACTTCCGTAGACGCTCCGGTCCAGGAAACGAAAGTGGCGGAGGAGGAGGGATTCGAACCCCCGGTGAGGTTGCCCCCACGTCTGATTTCAAGTCAGGTGCCTTAAACCAACTCAGCCACTCCTCCGACGAGAAGGCCACGGTGCCGAGATGGCCGCAAACGTCAATCGCGGAGCGGCCGGCCCTCCTCCTCGGCCCGCCGCCCCCGGCCCGACGGCGCGGGAAATTTCGTATTCTAAAAACCCCTACACCGGCCTAGATCTTGGGCTGTTCCACCGGGGCGAGGCTGCGGTTTTCCATGCCCTTGCGGATGAAGTCGACGGCCTGGGAGTTGTCCCGGACCTTGATGACCTTCTGGGTCCCGGTGTCCTTGCCGATGCTGTCGGCGGTCGCCGACGCCATGATCGGCAGGTATTTCCGGATGTCCTTGCTCTGGTCCTCCGTGCTGGTCTGCACGCTCCAGATCTCGGCGGGCGGGCGCCCTTCCGCCCCCGGCTTGTTTTCGCGGGCGGTGACGCGGAGATATTTCTCATAGACCGTCACCCGCTCCGGACGTTCTTCGTACCCCAGGAGTTCCGTCCGCGGCGGCTGATAGATCGCCACGGTCCGGTAGGAGACGTTGCCGCGCGCGTCGGTGACCGGGAGCTGCTCATAGCGCACGCCGCCCCCGACCTGTCCATAACGCGGCACGCTCACCCGCTCGATCTTGGTCCGCGGCGCGTCGATCCCGTAGTCCAGTTCGACGATCATGTCCGCCTTGTCGTCGCTCGGCGCCTCATAGAGGCCCCGGCCCGACAGCGCGGTTTTCACATAATCCGCCGCCTCGAGGTAACGGAGGTTCTCCTCCCCCACCGCAGGATTCTTGCTCTTGATCCGATAGGACTGCGGCTCGGCCGCCGGAGCGGCGACCGGATCGCGCTTGGCCACGGCGTCCACCTTCACGGCATACGAGGTTCCCTGACATCCTCCTGAAAAGCCGACGGCAGCCGCGAAGGAAAGTGCGACAAAAAACCGGCGGTAAGCGAAGGGCCTCATGACGATGACGGTTGCCGGGCCGTTGTAAGTGGAGGAGTGAAAGACGACGACGTGCCCCCGGGACACGCAGGTTATATGCCGGGTTTGACGGCCGCGCCGCCCGGGGCGCCCGTCGACGTCGTGCTCGATTTGGGATCGGAGGCGGGCGTCGGGACCGCATCGCCCTTCAGGCGCGCGAGCTCCTCCTCGAGCCGGGCGATCTCCGCCTCGGTCTGCAGTGTCTTGTCGCGGGCCTCGTCGAGGGCTTTTTTCTTGGCGAGCGCACCGGCCCGCTCGTCGCGGAGCTTCTTCAGGCGCTCGTCGGCGATCTCCTTCTTGCGCTGGGCGTCGGTCAGCTCGATGTCAGAAATGCGGAATCCCTGGGCGATCGCGATTTCCTCGTCGCTCTCGGCCTTGCGCCGGGCCTCCTCGGAGCGCTTCTTGGCCAGGTCCTGCTGATAGGCCCGCTCCTGCGCGAGGCGGTCCTGCTCCTTGCGGTCCTTGGCGTCCTGCACCATGCCGACTATGCCGCCGATGAGGGCGCCGGCGCCCGCACCGATGGCCGCACCGGTACCGGTGCCCAGGCTGCTGTTGTTGCCGACGACGGCACCGCCGACACCGCCGACGACGGCACCGGTGCCGGCGCCTTTGGCCGTGCTCGAAGGGGCGACAGAGCTGCAGCCGCTCAATCCGATCACCGCGATCGCGGTGCCAAGTCCGGTCAGTTTTTTGAGGTACAAGCGGGACACGGGAAGGGTCTCCATGGGGAAAAAAGAAAAGACGCGTTTGCTTACAATTAAACTCGCACTATTCTGGACGTGTTCGTTTTTTTTATCAAACGAGTATGCGATTCCGTCGGATGCCCCTCGATGTTTTCGTTTTGTGCGACAGCTCGTGCCAGAAGCGCCGGGTCAATCGTAACATGTTCGGGGTATCCTTACCAACCTGCGACAAAAACATAGGATTATGACCACTCGAAACAAGGGCATTCTTTCACTGGAGTTCCTTTTGCCGAACTTCGGCTTCCTGTTCCTCGCCGCACTTTCGATCCTGTTTTTCTACAAGACGGTCGTCACCCCTCGCTCCAACGAACTGATGATCGAGCGCCGCGTCAAAGCCGAGAGCGGCAAGCTCGGCAACGAGCCGGAGAAGCGCTCGGTCTACCTCATCATCAAGGATGACGAGCCCATGGTGGAGATCATTTTCTGCACCTGGGGCCTCATGGTCCTCGGCTACAAATGGGTCCTGCTCGTCCGCGAGCGCAAGCTCCTCGCCCAGGACTTCCTCCGCATCCAGCCGGGCGAGCGCATCATCCCCGAGGATGCTCTCGACCGCTACAAGGAGCTGCGCACCGCCGTCGACCGCAACCCCGGCTGGGGGGAGCGACTCCTGCCCGACTGCCTGCTCGCCGCCCTGCACCGCTTCCACGCGACGGCGTCGATCCAGGACGCCTCGACCGCCGTCCGGGAGCGCGCGGAGATCGCCGCCGACCAGCTCGACTCCTCCCTCTCCCTCATCCGGTATATCGCCTGGGCGATCCCGGCCATCGGCTTCGTCGGCACGGTCCGCGGCATCGGCGAATCGCTCAACCACGCCGAGCAGGCCATCAAGGGCGACATCTCCGCCCTCACCGCCAACCTCGGCCTCGCGTTCAACTCCACCTTCGTGGGCCTCATGCTGTGTATCATCCTCATGTGGGTGCTGCACGTCGTGCAGTCCCAGCAGGAGTCGTTCATCATCGAGACCCAGACCTACTGCCGCGACCGGCTCATCGACGTGATGAAGGTCCCGACCAAGGAAGAGACCGCCCGCAGTTTCACCTAACCTCCGCCCCGCCCCATGCCCACGATCGGCCTCGAACTTTGCGACGCGGGACTGCTCACCGCCGCCAGCGACAAAAACGAAATCAAGCTCCTCGCCGTCGCCGACCGGCAGGGCGCCGCCGACTGGCCGGGCTTCGCCTACCATGAGGGCACCCACTTCACCTTCGGCCGCGCCGCGGAGGACATGTGGTTCGTCCACCCGCGGCGCGTCGCGCACACCTTCTGGTCCAAGCTCACGCACGATTCCGTGTCCACACTGAGCGTGACCGGCCGCCCCCCGTCTTCCTCCGAACTCTCCTATTTCTTCCTCCGCGAGTTCATCAACCGCCTCACCGCCACCGCCGGCCCCCTGGAGAAGCTCGTGCTCGCGGTGCCGGGCGCCTACCTCAAGGACGCCGCGACCGAGGACGAGAAGGTCGGCCTGCTGCTCGGCATGGCCTCGGAGCTGAAGCTCCCCCTCGCCGGCCTCATCGACATGGCGAGCGCCGCGCTCTGCGACCCACGCGCCCCCGGCTTCAACCCCACCCTCCCCGTTGTCGTCGTCGACGTCCACCTCGAGGGAACTGACCTCACGCTGCTCTCCGCCGACGAGAAGCTCGAGCGGAAGCACTACTTCCATCTCCCCAACTCCGGCTACGCCCAGTTGCTCAAACATCTCACCGCCACGATGGGCAACCGCTTCCTGCGACACACCGCTTTCGACATCCTCGAGGACGGCCGCGTCGAGCAGACCTTTTTCCGCCAGACCAAGGACTTTCTCGTCAGCGGCGCCGCCGAGCACCGCTACCAGATCAACACCTCCACGCGGAACTACGAACTGCTCGCCAAGCACGAGCAGCTCACCGCCGATTCCCAGGCCTTCGTGTCCACCCTCGTCCACGGCGTGCAGTCGTTCGTCGAGCATGCGAGCCATGCCCCGGGCCTCTGCACCGTGGCGCTCACC
>JAPLTR010000859.1 GCA_026398065.1 Verrucomicrobiota bacterium
GACCCTCACGGCGCTGGTGGGTGTGGGCATCGCGGCGTCACGCCGGCCGTTCACCTACCCGCAGGTCACGCAGCTGATGGAGCTGGCCTCGATCATGGAGAGCGCGATGGAGCGCGCCTTCTTCTCGGTGAAGGTGCAGCACGCCGAGCAGCTCGCCACCGTCGGCCTCCTCTGGGCCAGCCTGGCGCACGAAATCCGCAATCCCCTGGTGTCGATCAAGACCTTCGTCCAGCTCCTGCCCACCCACCACCAGGACCCGGCGTTTCGCACCAAGTTTTTCAAGCTGATCGGCGACGAGGTGAACCGCATCGACCGGCTGACGGAGCAGCTTCTCGACCTGGCGTCGCCCCGCGCCTACGTGGCCGAGCTGGTGGAACTCCACCCGATGCTGCGGACGAGCCTCGACCTCGTGGCGGCGAAGGCGAACGACAAGAACATCCAGTTTTTCACGGATTTCCTGGCCTCGCCCGACACCGCATGGACGGATGCCTCGGCGGCGAAACAGGTGATGCTCAACCTCTGTTTCAACGCCATCCAGGCCATCGAATCGCGCGACGGCGAACGCTGGCTCCGAATCTCGACCCGCAACCTGAAAAACGGGATCGAGATGGCCGTGGCCGACAGCGGCCCGGGGATCGCCGAGGAAATCAGGCCGCGGCTCTTCCAGCCGTTTCAATCTACTAAGTCGACGGGCTTCGGACTCGGGCTTGCGATTTGCAGCGACATCCTCGCGAATCTGAACGCAACGATTTCAGTCGATCCGTCCTCGCCAGGCCGAGGTGCGACGTTTCGGGTGATCTTTCCATGCCAACCCTTGTCATCCTAGCGAGTTCCGATGTCGCGCTGACCGACGCGTGGGAACGGCAGCTGCCGCCCGGGCGGATGGCGTTGCGGCTCGCCGCGCAGCCCTTTCCCGTGGGCACGGCGCCGGGGTTCGCCGCGGTCGTGGTGCTCGATGCGGTGGCCGAGGAGACGCTGCCGCCCTCGCTGGCGCGCTGTCCGACGATCTATGTGGGCGAGCCGCGCAGCCTGCCCTTCGAGCAGGCGCGGATGAGCGGGCGGGCGAAGGTCTATCTCTCGTACGAGGAGAGCGCGACGCGCCTGCGGGAGCTGCTGCCGCTGGTCGAGGAGGTCGCCGAAAAACAGTCGATGCTCGACCTGCTGGTGGAGAAGAACCGCCGGGCCGAGCCCGCGCGGGCGCCGCTGCGCGCCCCCGTGCCGGACGCGGCGGAGCTGTGGGATTTTCTCGAGGGCGCGGTGGAAAACCTGGATACGCGCGACCGGCTCGTCGCGGAGTTCCGCCGGGCCTCGCGGCACCTGCTCCGGGCCTCCCACGCGGTGTTTTTCCTGCGCGAGGCGGACGGGTTTCGCGCGGACCGCGGCACGTCGTTCTTCGCGAGCGACGACCCGCTCGTCGGCTTTTTCGAAAACCACCCGGCGGTGATCGACGGCACGAACTGGGACAGCCCCGCCGACCCCGTGGCCGAGCTGGCGATCCGGAACCAGCTGGCGATGTGGGGCGCGCGGCTGCTGGTGCCCGTGCACGACAACGGCCGGCTGCTCGGCCTCGTCGCCCTCGGCGTGCGCGACGACGGCCAGGCGTACGACGAGGCGGACCGGGCGCGCGCGGTGTTCTTCGCGCGGCTGCTGCGGCACATGCTCGCGAAGTCCGCGCAGTTCGGCCGCCTCAACCTCCTGGCCGACCAGGTGCACCTCGGGGCGAAATACCTGCCGAGCACGATGGTGCTCGGGCCCGACGAAAGCGCGCCGCGCCACATGCCGCTCGTGGTGCGGGAGCTGATCGGGCAGGCGCGCCGCACGCGCGAGGTCGCCCGGGTGGTGCCGAGCGACGGGCAGCCCTTTCGCGCGAGCGCGGGGATCATCGCCGAGACCGGCGGCGCGTGGGCGTTCTGGCAGGAGGCCAGCGGCGAGATGCACGACGCGGCGGCGCGGCAGCGGGCCAGCCGGCGCGGGCTGCTGCGCGAGCTCGCGCTCACGCTCAGCCACGAGCTTGGCAACGCGCTCGTGTCGCTCGCGACGTTCCGCTTCAGCACGCCGGAGAACCCCCTGCCGATGGCGATCATGGAGGCGGCGAAGAGCGATGTCTCCAAGCTGGAGGCCCTCAACCGGAATTTCCTCCTGATGCAGTCGCTGCACGAAGGCCAGGCGGAGACGGTTGACATGCGCGAACTCGCGCAGGGCATCGGCCACTCGCTCGGCCTGTGGTGGAGGTCGGGCCGGATGCGGTGCAGCTTTCCGTCAGCAAGAAGCTCCTCGAATTTGCCCTGCGCTCGCTGATCGAGACGATCGCGGAAAACCGCGGCGAACTCGGCGCCCGGGAGCTCGCGCTCCAGGTGCGCTCGACCGGTGCGGGCATGGAGCTCACGGCGCTCCTCTCGCTCAAGGGCAAGCACCTCGAGCTGGAGGGCATTTTGCCGGAGCCCGTCGAGGGTGGCGTGCCGAACCAGGGGCGCGTCGGGGTGTTTCTGGCGAAGGAGATCCTCCGCCTGCACCACGGCGAGATCCACGCGGGCCCGGGCATGGAGGGCACGGAGATCCTGATTTCGGTGCGCAAATGGTAGGCGGGGACCAGTCGGATCTGCTGCCGGCGCTGGCCGGCTGGCTCGGGCGGCAGCCCGGCGTCAAGGCGGTGGTGCTGTTCGGCTCGCGGGTGCGGCCCGCGGGCGCGCCCGCGGCGGCGGACGGTTGGTCGGACATCGATCTGCAGGTCGTCACCAGCGATCCCGAAGCGATCGTCGCGGCCGACTGGGCGGCGCTGTTTCCCGGCCAGACGCTGATCTTCAAGGTGCTCCGGCCCGCGTCGAGCGGCATGCGCAAGCTCACGCTGCTCTACGCCGCGGGCGAGGCCGACCTGGTGCTCGTGCCGGCCTGGCAGATGCGGGTGGCGCGGACGGCGCTGGGCCTCGGGCTGCACGGCCGCATCGGCCCCGTGCGCCACGCGCTCAACAATCTCCGCACGATCATGGGCGGGGGCCACCGGCTGCTGCACGGCGCGGCGGACTGGGGGGCGTTCTACGCGCGCGTGGTGGCGGAGCTGCCGGGCTTCCGGCTCGCGGATGAAGAGGTGCGGCAGCTGGCCGATGTATCCATCCTGGACCTGCTTTGGGTGCTGCAGAAGCTGGAGCGCGGCGAACTCGTGGCCGCGCAGCGGATTTTGCACCGCTCGCTGGTGGAGACCAATGTCGTGCTGCTGCACGAGGCGCGGACGCGGCGGGGCGAGCCGACCTTTCAGCAGGCGCGCCGCGTCGAGCAGCTGGTGCCGGCGGCGAAACTGGGAACCGTGCAGGCAAGCGCGCGGCTGGACCGCGCGGAACTGAACCGCGCCGCGTGGGAGAACCTGGCGGGGCTCAGGGTGCTGATGGCCGAGCTGGTGCCGACGTGGAGGGTGCCGCCCGCGATGGAAGCGCAACTGGCATCGTATGGCGCGGACGGGAAGAGGTAGCGGCGGAGGCGGGGACCGGGCGTGAGCTCCGGCCTTGATAAAGGAAACCGGGGCGCCGGCTGGCCGACGCCCCGGGTTGGTGGCTTATTTGGAGGCGAGCACGGTGAGCCCGGTGGCGGCACCGGAATCGACGACGAGCACGGCTCCAGGAGTCTCGGCGGCCAGCTTGACGGCCTCGGCCTCGGTCTCGACGACCTTGGGGGCGCTGCCGCTGCCGGTCATGAACAGCCGGCGCCAGTGGTTTTGAAACTGGCCGGTGTTCATGGCGACGTGGGCCTGAAGGAAGGCGTCCTGGGCGGCGCCGGCCTTGGCGATGATGATCACCGCGCGGGTGTCGCCGACCGTGGCCTTCTTGCCGAGGAGGACGGCCTTGACGGCTTCGTCGTCGAGGGCCTGGCCCTTGAGGCCGGCATGGCCGGCGAGCACAGGATCGGCACGGAGTGCGAGGGCGGAAAGGAGGCCGGCGGCGAGCGCGGCCAGGCGGAGAAAACGGAGTTTCATGCGGGGGGAGGCGTCGGTCGGTTAAAAGGTGTAGGTCGTCTTGACGGCGAGCATGGTCCAGTCGTTGTCGCGATTGGCCAGGGGCTGCGGATGGCTGGGCGTGTCGAAGATCTTGCCGGCGCCGTTCAGGCGATGGCCCTCGACCTTGAAGATGAGGTGTTCGTTCAGGTCGAACTTGGCGCTCAGGGCGTAGTCGGCCTGACGGAGCAGCGCATTGGTCGCCTGCTTCTCCTGCGAGTAGCTGAAGTAGGTGCCGAGCTCGAGCCACTTGTTGACGCGGCGGCTGGCGGCGACGTAGCCGTACTTGATCTTCGCGGGACGGATGGTGACCGCCGCAAAGGGGGTCAGCACGAAGGTGGCGTCCTCGCGGCCGAACTCGGTCGCGAAGATCCAGTCGCCGTGGGTGTATTCGACGGAGGCGAGCTGGCGCTTGTAGGCGTCCGCCTGTTTGACGTAGGTGGTGGCCGTGGGGCCAAAGAAGGCGTTCCGCGTGATCGCGAGGTGGTCGAACTCGCTGTAGGAATAGCCGGTGCGCAGGCCCGCCACCGGCGTGTTCCAGAAGAGGGTGCCGCCGATGACGTGATCCATCTTCATCTTCAGGGTCGTGGCGTTGAGCCCCGTGTTGTAGAAGTCGGCCGCGCCGGACGAAAGGGAGATGGGGATATCGCCGTAGAAGGCACGGTAGTCGATCGTGCCGAATTTCTTCAGGCTGACGTTGCCGTAAAGCATGCCGCCGTTGAACGCGGCGTTGAAGTCGCGCAGGCGGGCGTCGTACACGCTCTGCGGCAGCAGCACGTACGGGCGGACGGAATCAAGGTCGAGCGCCTCGTTGTAGAGGCCGAGCGGCATCTTGACGCGACCGACGCGGACACCAGCCCACTGGGCGGCCTGGTAATCGACGACGGCCCAGTCGAGCTTGATCGCATCGCCGCCGTAGGGCCCGAGCTTCTGGCCGAAGGCCTGGGCGCCGAGGCGGAGTTTGCCGGTGGACCAGGAGGCGTTGGCGGCGTACTCGCGGAAATCGAAGGTGCCGTCGCTGGTCTCGCCGAGATAGTCGTTGTGGCCCGTGTTGACCAGGTAGCCCTGGCTGGCGAAGCCGCCAAACTGGATGTTCTTCCACGTGAGGTCGGTGGCCGCCGCCGAAAGGCACGCGGTCGCCCCAAGGGCGGCGAGCGTCCGGGCGAGCCAGGAGCGCGGAAGGGAGGACGAAACGGTGCGGTAGGTCATACGAACAGGTCTTTGGTTGATGATTGCGTGACGGAGGTAGCGGGTGGGATAACGCCCATTTCCAGTAAGACTTGAGCAGCATCGGCTAAGGCATTTTTACTCAATGACCGGTGAGTAGTCCTCGCAGGGGGGGCGACAGTGCGGGGTACGCACGGCGCCCGCGGCGCCGGGGACGGTAACCGGCTGGCGCGGAGTGCCCGGAGGGCCGGGGCAACATCCGTCCACCGTCGCGGAGGCAACGGCGGGGCGGGTGGGCGGCGCGGCCTAGGCCTGCGCGGCGAAGAGCTCGGCGATCACGTCCTCGAGGGGGACGTCCTCGATCGTGATGTCGGCGACGGGGCCGGTGCTGAGAATCTCCTGGGAGACAGCGACGACGTTTTCGCCGGCGACGCTGAGGGTGAACTTGCCGTCGTCCGCGCGCTTCGTCGTGCCGTGGCGCGACTGCCAGGTATCCGGGAATGCCGTACCGGCACCGGGGAGAAAGGTGATGATCTTTTTGCGCGCACCGCCGGCGGACTCGAGGCGGTCGAGGGCGCCGTCGTAGATCTTGGCGCCCTTGTGGATCACGATCACGCGCTCGCAGAGCTCCTTGATGTCGGCCATGTAGTGGCTCGTGAGCAAAATGGTGACGCGGTGCTTCCGATTGTAGTCGCGGAGGAACTGGCGCACGGCGCGCTGCGAGACGACGTCGAGACCGATGGTGGGCTCGTCGAGGAAGAGGACGCGCGGGCGGTGAAGGAGCGCGGCGATCAGCTCCATCTTCATGCGCTCGCCGAGGGAGAGCTCGCGCACCATGACGTTGAGCTTTTCGCGGACCGTGAGGAGGTCGACGAGTTCGTCGAGGGTGGCCTTGAACTGGTCGGCGGGGATGCCGTAGATCGCGCGCAAGAGATTGAAGGACTCGATGGCGGGAAGGTCCCACCAGAGCTGGTTTTTCTGGCCGAGCACGAGGGCGAAGAGGCGGCGGTAGGCGTTTTCGCGCTTCGTGGGGTCGTAGCCGGCGACGCGGGCCGTGCCGCTCGTCGGGTAGATGAGGCCCGAGAGCATCTTGAGCGTGGTGGTCTTGCCCGCGCCGTTGGGCCCGAGGAAGCCGACGAACTCGCCTTCGGCGATGGAGAAGGAGATGTCCTTCGCGGCGGCCGTTTCCTCGAACTCGCGCTTGAACAGGCCCTTCACCCCCCCCCAGAAGCCGGGGACTTTCTTGTAGGTGCGGAAGACGCGGGTGAGGTGGCTGACTTCGATCATCGAGCCGCGGAGTGAAACGCAAAGCCCGCGGGACGCAAAGGGAAGTTTGCGGCGCGTCCGGCCCGGGAGGGCCCGGGCCGGACGCGCCGTCGGCTGGCCACGGCTACTTCTGGCCGCGGCGCTCCTTCACGCGCTCGCGGAGCTCATCACGGGCCTCGGCGCGTTTTTTCTCCCACTGGGTGTACTGTTCGGGGGTGAGGATGGCTTTCACCTGGGGGTTGTATTCGTCGCGGATGGCCTTCAGGCGGGAGAGCTTTTCGCGGGGCTTCAGGCCCTGGTCGGCTCGGAGGGCGGCGACCTTTTCCATCTCGGCTTTGATGAGAGGGGTGAGCTTTTCCTTTTGTTCGGGGGTGAGCTTGAGTTCGGCGGCGGTCGCTTCCATGCGCTCGCGGAGCGCGGCGGCGCGGTCCTCGGAGGTGGGCGCGGCGGAGGCCGCGAGCGAGAGTGCGGGAACGGAGAAAAAGCCCGTCGCGGCGAAGGCGAGGAGGGCGAGGGAGGATCTGGTTTTCATGAGGGAGGGATGGATCGGGTTGTTGGACGGGCCCCGCGGCGGAAAAAGTTTGCCGACCGTGAGGCGTTTCATGGACAAGTGGCGCGGGGCGGGGGGCGGCGGTTACGGGAAAATCGCACGGGCTCACGGTTTCGACGCCGGGGCCGTCCGGTCCGCGTTCCGGGGGTCGAGGCGGTCGCGCAGCCACACGCGCTGTTCGGGGGTGAGACGTTCGCCGTTCTGCCAGCGCTCGCGCAGGCGCTTGCGGCGGTCGGTCATCTGCTGGAGGCGCTGCCACTGGTCCGCATCGAGGAGCGGGCGGATCTCCTGCTCGAGCTGCTGGCCGACCTGGGCGGACTGCGCGACCGCGCCGGCGGTGATGGTGCGGATGTCGCGGTGGGCCCGGTCGAGGAGGGGGCGGATCTTGATCTTCTGGTCGGGCGTGAGGACGAGGGCGACGGCGAGCCGCTCGGCCGACAGGTCGAGGGCCGGGCCGGGGCCGGCCGCGCGGGTGGTACGCGCATTTTGAATACGCAGGGCCACGCCGGCGCCCACCGCACCGCTGGCGAGGACGACGACGGTCAGCGAAAAGATGACTTTCCAGGGGGCGAGGGGGTTCATGGCACGGGGAGGAGTTCGAGGAGTTGCGCTTCCAACTGGCTGTCCGAGTCGGGCTCGGGGGCGGTCCAACCGTCCCACACGGCGACGGTCACAATCAGGGCGGCGACGGTCATTGCGCCGGCGGCGCGGAGGCACAGGCGCTCCCAGACGGCCCACGGGTAGGCGGAGCGGGGCGCGGCGGCCCAGCGGCCGGCCACGCGCGTGGCGAAGCCAAGGGGCGGGCCGGCGGGAGGCTCGGGGGGACTTTCGCGGGCGGTCCGCAGGAGGCGGGCGAGCAGGTCTTCGGGGTGTTTCATGATTTTTCCTGGGCGAGAAGGCGGGCGAGCGCGCGGCGCAGCTTGTGGCGGGCGCGAAAGGCGCGGACCTTGACCAGCGGCGTGCTCCAGCCGGTGAGGGCGCGGACCTCCTTCACGGAGCGCGCCTCGAGTTCCAGCAGTTGCACGACCAGCCGGTCCTCGGGCGCGAGCGTCTCGAGGAGCCGGCCGACGAGGTCGGTGACGGCGAGGGCCTGGCCGGGCGAAGGGGCGGGTTCGCGCGCGAGCAGGGCTTCGAGCGCGCCGGCCTCGGGCGCGGTCAGGTCGGCCCAGCGCAGCTCCGGGCGGCTGCGGTGGCGCCGCAGGTGGTCGATGCAGGTGTTGACCGCCACGCGGGAGACCCAGTGCTCGAACGGCACGGCACCGCGATACTGCTCCAGGCTGGCAAACAGGCTCATGAACACCTCCTGGCAGAGGTCCTCCTCCGCCATGCGCTGCGGGCGGTGCGCGCGCACGATCTTTTGCACGAGCGGGAAGAGCCGTTCCACCAGCGCGCGGCTGGCGGCCTCGTCATGGGCGCGAACCCGCTGAAGCCACTCGGATGAAATGGGGTCAGCCTCCTGCATTGGCACCGCGGATGATCATGCACATCGAACGATGGCGCAACGCCGGGCCCACCGGTTACAACAAAATGGCGGCGTCAGGCGGTGCCCGCTGCGCCCGCCCGGGAGCGCAGGACACAGAGCAGGCTGGCGGCGTAGGCGGCGATGACGAGGCAGCTCAATGCCCCGCTGCCGATCCACATCCCGAGATATTCGCAGAAGCCGCCGATGGTCGCACCGATGAGGTTGGCGCCGAAGGAGAGCGTGGGTGCACGGCTCTCGCGGAACGTCGTCGAGAAAATCAGCCCGGCGAAAAAGATCGGCAGGGGCACGACGAGCAGCGTCCACAGCGCGCGCCAGTGGATTTCCTGGGCGAGGATGGCTTCGCGGGGCACGGCGAGCAGGACGAGCAGGGCGACGAGCAGGGGGGCGTAGAGCCAGGGGTGGAACGTGCGGACGAAGCGCTGCGCGGCCCAGTTGGCCAGCAGCACCATGAGCAGCACGCCCGCGATGACGATCGTCGTCACCAGCCAGGTGGTCCCGAAATACAGCGAGCAGTCCCCGATGCTTTTCGTCTGCAGTAACAGGAAGCCCCAGCCCAGAAACAGAAAGTGTCCGTCACCCGCGCCGAACGCCGCACCGCGAAACGCCACGAGCGCCCCGAGCGAGAGGACGAGGAGGCTGCCGATGATGAGACGGTAGTCGGGGGGGATGCCGCGTTTTTCGAGGTAGAGATAGGGCCAGTCGTCCGTCGCGAGATCGACGGACATCTTCGCCGCACTCGCGCGCGTCCAGCCGAGGACCGTGTTCGGCCCGTCGAGCACGATGCCCTTGGGCGCGATGATCATCATCTGACCGCCATGCACGTAGGTGAGCGGCGCGGCGCCCGTGGCCTGCTCGATCATTTGTACCAACTTTTGCGCCATCCAGCCCCGGCCGGCGACGAACGACACCACGAGCGCGCCCCGCTCGGCCACGCGGGAGTAGGCGGCGCGAAAACCCTCGACGGTGTAGGTGTAGCCGTCGAGGCGCAGGCTCGCGCCGTAGCTGAACAGCGCCTGCGAATCGAGGTGCCCGAAAACCACCAGGTCGTAGCGCGCCGTGTCGCGCTGGAGAAACGCGCGCGCATCGTCGATGTGCAGCACGACCTTGGGGTTGGCGAAGGGCGCGGCGGCGTTGAAGCGGTTGCTGAGGGCGGCGATGACCGGGTCGATCTCGACGGCGTCGACGCGTTGCGCGCCGCGCAGCAGCGCCATCTCGACGTCCATCCCGCCGCCGGCCCCGAGCACGAGGACGCGCGCGGACGTCGGCACGAGCCGGTAGGGCACGTCGTACTGCGCGATGAGGGGCTCCAGCAAGCGCCCCCGCAGTCCGTCGGCGGTGTACCGCCGCGCATCGACGGTGCCGTGCATCTGATAAAAATCCTGGTTCACGCGCACCGAGTACAGCGGCGGGTCGGTCATCGTGCGCAGGGCCGGCGGAGGTGTCAGGGCCGGTTTCTCGACGAAGCGCGCGACCCCGGCCTGGCCGTCTGCGGAGGGCTCGATGGTCGGATGGTTCTCCCGGACGGTGATGAAATAGTACGGCGACCACCACGTTTCGTCACGGGCGGCGGACCACCCGATCGCGAGCAGGGCCACGGCGTAGAACGGCAGCGAGCGCCACCGCGCCGCGCGGGCGGTCACTGCGCCCGCGAGCCCGACGACGAGCACCATGCCGAGCAGCGGCGAGAAATGGAGAAACGAAAACAGCCCGAAGGCGACCGTGCCGCAGAGGCTGCCGAGCAGGTCCCAGACGTACGCACGCAGCGGCGGGAGGCGCTGGAACTGCGCGCCGATCTCCTCGCCGAGGGGAACGAAGACGAGCGCGTTGAGGAGGAACACGAGGACGAGGATGCCGTACGACCACGCCTTGCTGTGGGCGACCTGGAAGCGCCATTCGCCGGTGGCGTCGGGCAGCGCGACCTGGCTGGCGCCGACGAGCACGAGCACGCTCAGGGCGAGGAGCAGCGGGAAGAAGCGGAACAGACGCCATTGCCGCGGTCCGACGATCGCGCCGATCCCGAGGCCGAGAAACGAACTGACGAGCATCAGGTTCGCATAGTACGCGACGAGGCGCACCTCCGACGGCGCCCAGCGGATGACCATCAGCTCGAGGAAGAGCGCCGTGAACGACAGCAAAAACAGCCGCACGGCGGGCGCGTCGAGGCGTCCCTGCGGCGCAGGGGGGGCGACGGAAACGGGATTCATGCGCCGGCCGAAGTGGGCTTCATCGGGCCGCGAGTGAACCGAAACCCCGCGCCAAGGCAAAGGTATAGGGGGAATGCGATAGACGTTGTAGGAGCGGGTTTATCCCGCGACCGAGGCGAGCCAAGGCAGGCCCAGCGGTCGTGGCGTAAAGCCGCTCCTACAGCAGGCGCGGATTGGTAGGGCGTCCGGCTTGCGGACGCCGTTCGGGGCGGGTGGGCCGAGGCGTCTGCAAGACAGACGCCCTACATCCTCCGGCTCAGCCCTGCGTGAAGGCGGGCAGCGGCACGAGCTTGCCGCCGGCGAGGGCGGACTCGTGCGCGCAGAGGCCGACGCAGGTCCAGTTGGCGGATTTTTGCGCGTTGGGGTACGGCTGGCGGTCCTCGACGAGGGCGGTGAGGAACTCGTGGGCGAGGTGCGGGTGCGAGCCGCCGTGGCCGGCGCCCTGGGTGAAGCTCAGGTGGGTCTTCTTGCCGAGGTCATAGACCCCCTTCGTCGTGAACCTCCGGATACCGGCGGGCAGGCGCTTCGCGTAGTCGGGCACGCGGATCTTCTTCGGGATCTTGTGCTCGGGGAGCTTGGCGGTGTGGAGGACGTGCTCCTCGTGCTCGATCAGCGACCACTCGAAGGACTTCTTCGAGCCGTACACGTCGATGCTCTCGCGGTACTGGCGCGCGGTGTCGAAGAGCGAGCGGATGATGCGCGCGGTGAGGTCGGAGTCCTTGAACTTGATGTGCGCGGTCTCGACGGCGAAGGGCGAGCCGTACTTTTTCACGAGCTCCGGGCGGATCGTGCCGGAGCCGAAGCAGGAGACGTACTCCGCGGTGGCGTCGGTGAGGGCGAGCATCGGGCCGACGCAATGCGTCGCGTACCACATCGGCGGGAGGCCGGGCCAGTAGTTCGGCCAGCCATCCATGTCCTGCTGGTGGCTCGCCTGGAGAAACTGGATTTTGCCCAGCTCGCCCCGGTCGTAGAGTTCCTTCACGTAGAGGTACTCGCGGGCGTAGACCACGGTCTCCATCATCATGTACTTGAGGCCGGTCTTTTTGGTGAGCTCGACGATCTTTTTGCAGTCGGCGATGGAGGTGGCCATCGGGACGGTGCAGGCGACGTGCTTGCCGGCCTTCAGGGCCTTGAGGGTTTGCGCGGCGTGATCGGGGATCGGGGTGTTGATGTGGACGGCGTCGATCTCGGGATCGCGGAGGAGTTCGTCGTAGTCCGTATAGCCTTTCGGGATGCCGAAGGCGGCCTGGAGCGAGGCGAGTTTCTTGGGGTCGCGCTGGCAGACGGCGAGGAGATGGGCGTTGGGGTGGGCCTGGTAGATCGGAATGAATTCAGCGCCGAAACCGAGGCCGAGGCGCGCGATGTGGATTTTTTTGGACATGGGAGGGGAGAAAAGTTGCGAGGTGAGGGATGAGAGGTGAGAGACCGGAAGGGCGGGGGACGGGGCGCTGGCGCGCGGGGATAGGGGACCGCCTGCAAGCAGGCGGCCTACGCAGAGCCGGCGATGGAAATTATTTCAGGGTCTGGAGGAAGGCTTCGAGGTCGGAGATTTCCTGGGGGCTGAAGATGTCGCCCATCGGGGGCATGGGGGAGACCTTGAACTGCTCATAGCCCTTCGCGATCACCTTGCTCGGTTCGAGCAGGCTCTCGTGGATGTACGCGGGCGTCGCGCGGGTGGCGATGCCGGCGAGGTCCGGGCCGACGTTGCTGCCCTGGCCCTTCAGGCTGTGGCAGAGGATGCAGGCGGCGGGGTGCTTCAGGAAGAGCTGTTCGCCGCGCTTCGGGTCGGCGGCGAGGAGCTTGGTGTCGTCGGCAGGGGAAAGCTCGGTGAGGCGCACGTCGTCGAACGTGGTGTCGCCGCGCGCGACGTGGAGGACGTTGACGCTGGCGGTGGTGAGCGCGCCGCTGTTGAACTCGATTTCCACCTCGGTCCAGTCGCTCTCGCGGCGGCGGACGATCTCGGTCTCGATACGGGAGGTGTGGACGTTGAGGCTGGCTCGACCGGTGAACGCGTGGGTCTTCACCCAGCCGGCGAGGCGGTACTGCGTGTTGGGCTTGAGCGGGACATCGGCATGGAGGCTGGTGTCGGCGTCGCCGCGCGTGATGACGCGGAGGGCCTGCTTGCCGCTGTGGAACTCCTTCTCGCCGCTCACGACCTTCCATTCGGCGGCGGTGTTGGCCTCGCGGTTGCCGTAGTCGCGGCGGGTCCAGCCTTCGGGGAGGCTGTTGGCGCCGATGGTCTCGAAGCCGGGATTGGGGAGGAGGTTCGGGCCCTCGCGGTAGAGGGTCGCGCCGTGCACCTTGCCGAGGAGGCGGGTGGCCTCGCGGAGCCATTCGTCCTTCTGGTTCTCGGGATTGCGGACGAGGCTGGTGACAACCGTCTTGATCTGCGGCGTGGTGGGGAACTCCGCGAGCTTCACGAAGGCGGCGAGCCGCGTGAGCGAGTCGGCGTCGCTGATGACCGCGGTGCCGAAGAGGAGGGCGACGGCCGGGGCGTCCGTGCCGAGGGCGCGGATGGCGTTGCGGCGGACGCCGGCGGCGGCGTGCGTGAGTGCGATACGGTGGGTGGCCGGGTCGAGCTGGCCGAGGCCATGCAGTGACCAGAGGGCGTGGATCGCCTTGATCGGCGAGCCACCGGTGAGGGACTGCTTGAGGGCAGGCGCGGCGTCGGTGTGCGCACCCTCGACGAGGAGGCGTTGCGCGGTGAGGCGCCAGAACTGCGTGCTGTCGCCGAGGGCGGCGACGAGCTGCGCGGTGGTCGCGCCCTTGAGCGACTTGATCGCGGCGGGTTTCGCCTGGTCCCAGACGATGCGGTAGATGCGGCCGCGGCCGTGGTCGCGCAGGGGATTTTCGTGCGCGCCGCCGACGCCTGTCTTGGCGGCGTAGCCGCCGCGCTCGAGGCTCGGGGTGGGGTTGTGCTGGATGATGTAGTTCTGCCAGTCGGAAACCCAGATGGCGCCATCGGGCCCGACCTCGGCGAAGACGGGCGACAGCCACTCGTCGCTGCTGGCG
>JAPLTR010000608.1 GCA_026398065.1 Verrucomicrobiota bacterium
GCGGACGGTGCTCGGGGCGTTGCGCGCGGAAGGCCAGACGAACGGCGGGGCGGGGCTGCGGCGGGCCTACGTGGTCGCGCGGGCGGGCTTCGTGGCCGGCGGGGTGAACCGCGTGGTGCTGTGCACGGACGGCGATTTCAACATGGGGCTCACGGGCGAAGCCGAACTCGCGGCGCTGGTCGAGGCGGAGGCGAAGGGCGGGGTGGGGCTGGCGGTGTTCGGCTTTGGGCGGGGGCGGCAGATCGACCCCCGCCTGGAGGCGCTGGCGGCGAAGGGCCGCGGGGGTAGTGGAAATGTCAATACGCCGCACGAGGCGGAGCGGCGGCTCGCGGCGGAGGCGAACGGCTGGGGGGCGGCGGTGGCGCGGGGGTTGCGCCTGGACTTTGACTGCGACCCGGCGCGCATCGCGGTGTGCCGGCTGGTCGGGTACGACGAGAATTTCCTGCCGCCGGAAATCGCCGGGCGCAGCCGCACCGAGGTGGGGGACCTCGCGCCGGGCGAGAGCGTGACGGCACTGTTTGAAGTGATGCCGACGGAGGCCGCGGCCGCGAAACCCGGCGAGACCGGGGCGGGCGCGTTGCCCTGGCTGACGGTGCGGGCGAGCTTCACGGCGACGGCGGACGGTTCGGCGCAGACACGGCGGGTGCCGGTGACGGATGCGGGCGCACGGTTGGCGGACGCGAGCGCGGAGTTCAAGTTCTCCGCGGCGGTCGCGGGGCTCGGGCTGGCGCTGCGGGAGTCGCCGCCGTCGCCCGCGCGGCTGGCCGCAGTGGTGGGCTGGGCCGAGGCGGCGGTGGCCGAGCAGGGCGGGCGCGATCCGGGCGGCTACCGGGAGGAGTTTCTGGCGCTCGCGCGCGAGGCGCGGGAGCTGGCGGGGAAGTAGGCGCGCGGACGCGAGCTAGGCGATGGGCGAGCCGTCGGCGCGACGGTCGCTCCAGACGGAGAGTTCGAGGCCGGTGGGATCGGTGAAGTGGAAGCGGCGGCCACCGGGGAAATCGAAGGCGGGTTTCACGATCTGGCCGCCGGCGGAGGCGATGCGCTGGGCGGTGGACTCGAGGTTGTCGGAATAGAGAACGGCGAGGGGATTGGTTTTGCCGGACGCGGCGGGGTCGCGGAAGAAACCGCCCGAGAGGCGTCCGTCGGTGAAACTGGTGTAGTCGGGGCCGTAGTCGGTGAAGGTCCAGCCGAAGGCGGCGGCGTAGAACCTGGCCGCGGCGGCGACGTCGCGGGTGGCGAATTCGAGGTAGTCGAGGCGGAGGACGGTGGAGGGAGGATTCATGGGATTGCGTAGGTTCGGTGCCAAGGTACCACGCCGGACTGACAACGTTATGTCAGGAGAGTGGCGGGGGAGGAAACGTGGGGCGGGGCGCGGAGTCACTTCGCGGCGAGGTGTTTCTCGAGGTGGGCGAGGAAATCCTTTTGCGTGGCATCGAGGCCCATGAACCAGGTCGCGATGGCGCGGAAGAGCGGGGGACGAATGACGCCATCCTCGGTGACGGTGAGGCGGGTGCTGCCGCCGGGGGCGTCGGCGAGCTCGAAGGTCCACGTGCCGCCGAACGGCAGATCGTCCCTGGCGATGATGCGGACGAGTTTTTCGTGAGGGCGGGACTCGCCGGTGCGAAAGGGGATCTCGCGGCCGTGGCGGTCCCTGTTCCAGGTGAGCTCGGTGCCGTCGGGGAGTTTTTCGGTGCGGACGGCCTGCACGGCGGGCCACCAGGTGGGCATCGCGGCGTAGTGGGTGATGGCCGCCCACACCGCGGCGCGATTGGCCGCGAGCGTGGCGGTGACGACGGAGCGGTGCGAACTCGGCAGGCGGGAGCCGGCGAAATACAAGACGAGGACGGCGACGACGAGGACGGCGACAAGGCCGAGGAGGGCGAACAGGGCGATTTTCATCGGGGGGGCGAGGCGGAGGTGAACATCATAGCACGCGGGACTGACAACGTTATGTCAGGAGGGTGGGGATACAGCGGGAGTGATGGAGTGAAGCGCCGGGGGCAAAGGCGCGACGCTCGGAACGAAGAGGGCCTACAGGCGATGGCGGCCGGGGCGAGCGGCCGGTGACGAATACTGGGGAAGAAAAAACCGGGGGCAGCGGAGTATTTTGTGCGGTTTTCCGCTCGCCGGGTGTAAGAGGTGAAACATGTCACGAATCCGATTTTTGCGGAAGTGGGCCGGCGCGCTGCTCGCGGGGGCGGCGCTGGCGGGTTGTCGCCATGCGGTGGCGCCGGGGGCGGCCGTGCCGGCGGAGGGGCGGAGCAGTTTCGAATTTGTCACGCCGCCACCGGCACCGGAGGCGAAGGAGGCGAAGATCGCCGCGGTCGAGCCGCTGGCGAAGGACGAATGGGTGCCGCCGCGCGCGCTGGAGACGCTGGCGCGCCCGGTTTACCCGGCGGACGCGTTGGCGGCGAAGGAGGGGCCAGTGACGGTGGGGGTGCGGATCGTGGTCGGGGTGGAGGGACGTGTGACGGAGGTGGGGCAGAGCCTGCTGACGTTTTCGACGCCGACGCGGTTTGACGCGGAGTTCCGCGCGGCGGTGGAGGCGGCGGTGGCGCAGTGGAAATTCCGGCCGGCCGAGGTGCGGCATTTTACCACGGTGACCAACAAGGAGGGGACCTACCGGAGCATGACGGGCAGCGAGAAGACGGAGTGGGCGCTGCACGTGGCCTTTGCGTTCAACGCGACGGGCGGGGTGGAGACGACAACGGTGAGGACCGGGGCGAAGTAGGGCGAGAGGAAGGCGGCGGAGAGAACGATTGCGACGAACGAGAACGAGCGTGGGTGGGCGTTTTTTTGTGCGGTCTACCGGGCGGCGGGTGCTAAGAGATGAACCTCCCTCCATGACCGACCCCGACGACACCGAACTGCTCCGCCGCTATGCCGCCACCGGCCAGGAGGGCGATTTTGCCGAGGTGGTGCGGCGGCGCGTGAACTTCGTCTATTCGGCCGCGCTGCGGCAGGTGAACGGCGACGTGCACCTCGCGCAGGACGTGACGCAGCTCGTGTTCACCGACCTGGCGCGCAAGGCGTCGACGGTGGCCGGGTATCGCGTGCTGGCGGGGTGGCTCTTCACGAGCACGCGCTTCGCGGCGGCGAAGCTCGTGCGCGGCGAGCGGCGCCGGCATGCGCGCGAGGCGGAGGCCCAGCTTATGGATGAACTCACCCGTGATCCCGAGGCCCCGCTCGACTGGGCGCGCGTGCGACCGGTGCTCGACGACGTGATCGGCGAACTGGGCGAGCGGGACCGCGAGGCGGTGCTGCTGCGCTTTTTCGAGGGGCGCGATTTCGCGGCCATCGGCGCCCGGCTCCAACTGTCGGAAAACGCCGCGCGCATGCGCGTGGAGCGCGCGCTGGACAAGCTGCACGCGCAGCTCGCGCGGCGCGGCGTGACCTCGACG
>JAPLTR010000254.1 GCA_026398065.1 Verrucomicrobiota bacterium
CTCTACGGCTATCACCGTGTGGTCGTGCTCGGCCACGCGCTCTGGCAGGACCGGTTTGGCGGCGCGCCCGACATTGTGGGCCGCACGCTCCGCCTCAATGGCGAGCCCTACGAGGTCGTCGGGGTGCTACCCGCGACGGCACACGATCAGCGGATTTTCGGCAACGCCCGGATCTTCCGCCCGCTGGGGCTCAACGAGCGGGAGCGCGCGCGGCGCGACATAGGGTTTCTCAGCATCCTCGGGCGGCGCGGGGCCGGGATCTCCGTCGCGCAGGGCGAAGCCTTCATCGCCGCCTCAGGCGAGCGGGCCGCGGCGGATTTTCCCAAGGAAAACGCCCGCTCCGGCCGGCGCGCAGTGGAACTGCAGGCTTCGCTGCGCAAGCCCCCGGTGCCCGCGCTCGTGCTGTTGCTCCTCGGGCTTTCGACCGCGGTGCTGCTGATCGCGTGCTCCAACCTCGCCAATTTTCTCCTCGCCCGCGCCATCGCGCGCACCCGCGAGTCGGCGGTCCGCACCGCGCTCGGCGCGTCGCAGCTGCAGCTCATCCGGCCGCTGGCGGTCGAGGCGTTGGTGCTCGCCGTGCTCGGCGGCACGGGCGCGTTGCTCGTGATGAACTGGACATCGGCGTGGTTCAACGCCGAGCTCACACGACTCGGCGACTCGCCGATGGCCTTCGCCCTCGACTGGCGCGTGCTGGGTTTCACGCTCGGCGTGTCGGGCCTCACGATCCTGTTCTTCGGGCTCGGGCCGGCGATCTTCACCTCGCGCATCGATCCCGAGCAGGCACTGAAGAGCGGCTCGCGCGGCGCCACGGCCGGTCGCGGACAACAGCGGTTTCGTCAGGCGCTGATCGCCGGCCAGTTTGCCCTGGCGACCATGCTGGTCGCGGGCGCGGGGCTTTTTCTCCGCGGCGCGGACAATCTCCTGCGGGCCGATCACGGCTGGGACGCGGGCAATGTCGTGCAAGGCTATTTTCAGCTGCCGGCCAGCTCGTATCGCGCGGAGGCCAAGATCGCGGCGTTTCAAAGTCAGGCGCGGGAGCGATTGAACCAGATACCGGGCGTCACCGCCGCGAGCCTCAGCTACGGCCTGCCGTACCGCGGACTGAGCAACACGCGTCGCTATGTGGTCGAGGGCGCAGCAGTGGGCGTGGAGATCGCGGCCAACGTCAACGGCGTGTCGCCCGCCTACTTCGCGGCCACCGGCACGCGGTTGCTGCGCGGCCGGACGTTTGGCGAAGGCGACACACCCACCTCGCCGCACGTCGCGATCGTGAGCGAGGGTTTTGCGCGCACGCTCTTCGGCGCGGAAAATCCCCTCGGCCGCCGCGTCGCGACCCCCGGGACGGCCGCGCCTGAATGGCGCGAAATCGTGGGCGTGGTCGCCGACGTGAGCCCCGCGGTCGCCGACGGACGGGCGGAGAACTTCCAGCTCTACGAGCCGCTCGCACAGGACAACTGGTACAACGGCGACGGCAAGCTCGCCGAGCTCTACCTCGCCGTGCGCCACCCGGGCGTCACGCCCGAGGCGGCCATCGCCGGAGTGAAGGCCGCCTTGCTGGCCATCGATCCCGACCTGCCGGTGCGCAATCTCCTGCCGGCCACAACGCTCGTCGAGCGCGCCGTCGGCATGCTCACGCTCCTGCAAAAATTACTGGCGGGCTTCGCCCTGCTCGGCCTCCTGCTCGCCGCGCTCGGGCTCTACGGCACCATCGCGCGCACCGTCGCGCAGCGCACCGCCGAGATCGGCATCCGCATGGCGCTCGGCGCGCAGGTGCGCGACGTGATGCGCCTCGTGCTCGGCTCCGGCCTCCGTCTTGCGCTGGCCGGCGCGAGCCTCGGTTTGCTCGGCGCCATCGGCCTCACGCGACTGATCGTGGCGATCTTTCCCGCGCTGCGGACCGATCCGGCACTGGTGCTCGCGGCGGCGATCCTGGTACTGGGCGTGATCGCGTTTCTCGCGTGCTACCTGCCCGCCCGCCAGGCCGCGCGGGTCAACCCGCTCACGGCTTTGCGGACGGAGTGACAGCCCGGCTCCTTGGCCGGGCTTTCTAAAAACGGGGCTCCCAATCTGCGCTTACTTCGCGACCGCGATCGGCACGGAGAACAGCGTGTTTTCCCAGGAGATCTTCAGCGCGGCGGTGCCGTCGGGGCTCTTGGCGATGCCGATGGTGAGCTGCTCGACGTACTCCTTGGTGGCCTCCTTGGTCAGGTCCACGCGGGCGATGTCGCTCTTCTCGTCGACCGGTTTGCCCCACTTGCCGATGTTGGAGCTGATCGCGAGTTTCGACGGGCCGGTGTCGGACGCCACGATGTAGAGGGTGTAGGCTCGCCGACGTTGTACTTGACCAGCTCGCCCCAGACCTTGCGGCCTTTGGCGTAGGGCCGGCCGTAGGTGATGGTGACGCGGGTGTTGGTGCCGCGGGCACCGAGGACAGCTCCGGTCGTCTCGTGCGGGCTTTTGCCACCGCTGGAGTTAACCCTGGCGGCGGGGGCCGCCTTCTCGGCGTTCTGGGCGGTGAGGGGTGACACGACGCAGAGTGCGGCCGTGGCAAGCAGGAGGACGGAGGTGAGGGGGCGCATGGTGAGGAGGGCGGGAGGAGGCGGTTGGGTTGACCGGCGGTGCGTGGGGCAGACCGGCGTAATCGGTCGCACGCCACTCGGCGCCGACACCCGACCATGCTGCCTTTTTCACGCGGACGGAGCGAGAAAAACTTTCTGGCGTTCTGCGACGGTTGCGCTTCGTTTCGCAGCAACATGGATCAACCCCTCCGCCACGCGAGCGTGATGTTTGGCACGCTCCGCGTCGCAACCTTGGCCGCCGTATTCGCCGCCCAACTCACCCGTGCGGCCGAGACTCCGCCCGCGGCGGTGCCTCCGGTCGTGCTGCCGGCCGTCTCGGCGCTGACGACTCCCACGCCGCAGAACAACGCCGTGGAAAACGCCGTCGTGAAGATCTTCTCCACGATGCGCGGGCCCGATCCGTACAAGCCGTGGACAAAACAGGCGCCCCGCGAGGCCACCGGCACCGGCATCATCATCGAGGGCAAACGCATCCTCACCAACGCCCACGTTGTGCTCTACGCCAGCCAGGTGCAGGTGCAGGCCAACCAGTCCGGCGACAAGATCTCCGCCACCGTCGAGTCCATCGCGCCCGGCATCGACCTCGCCGTGCTCAAGCTCGAGGACGACACGTTCTTCGACACCCGCCCGCCCCTGCCCCGCGCCACCATGCTGCCGTCCGTGAAGGACGCCGTGATGGTCTACGGCTTCCCCACCGGCGGCACAAGCCTCTCGATCACCAAGGGCATCGTCTCCCGCATCGAGTTCGCCCTGTATAACTTTCCCACGTCCGGCCTCCGCATCCAGATCGACGCCGCGATCAATCCCGGCAACAGCGGCGGTCCCGCCCTCGTCGGCGACAAGATGATCGGCCTCGCGTTCAGCCGCCTCGGCGGCGGCGACAACATCGGCTACATCATCCCGTGCGAGGAGGTCGACCTCTTCCTCGCCGACGTCGCCGACGGCCGCTACGACGGCAAGCCCACGATGTTCGACGAGCTCCAGACGCTCGAAAATCCCGCGCTCCGCGCCTTCCTCAAGCTCGACAAGACCGTCGAGGGCATCGTCGTCCACGAGCCCGACAGCAACGATCCCGCCTACCCGCTGAAGGAGTGGGACGTGATCACCAAGATCGGCGACACCCGCGTGGACAACGAGGGCATGATCAAGCTCGGCGACAACCTCCGCGTGCGGCTGCGCTACCTGATCCAGAAGATCGCGAAGGACGGCAAGGTGCCGCTCACGATCGTCCGCGACCGCCAGGAGCTCACCGTGCAGGTGCCCGTCGCCCCGAACCGTCCGATGCTGATCCCGAATCTGGAGGGCAGCTATCCGTCCTACTTCGTGTACGGCCCGCTCGTCTTCTCGCCCGCCACCGGGATTTTTGTCGGCGGTCTCAGCAACAACAATGCGATGACCGCGCTCGCCGCCTCCGCGAGCCCGCTCGCGCTCCGCCGCACGGACAAGCCCGCCTTCGCCGGCGAGGAGCTCGTCGTCGTCGCGTCTCCCTTTTTCCCCCACAAGCTCTCGAAGGGCTATTCGAACCCGCAGGCCCGCGTGGTCGACACCGTCAACGGCACCAAGATCAAGAGCCTGAAACACCTGATCGAGGTGCTGCGCGACTCGCGCGACGAGTTCATCATCTTGGAATTCGCCGGCCACGGCGGCGAGTCGCCGATCTTCCCGCGCAAGGAGATGCTCGCCGCGACCGAGGACATCCTCACCGACAACGGCGTCCGCAGCCAGGCCTCGCCCGACATGCTCGCCGTCTGGACGGCGAAGCCCGCGCAGTAACACCGGGACGGGGACCACGGGAAATTTCCGGTTCGCGATTTTCACCCCCCCCTGACCCATGGCCCTCGAACTCCGCCCCAACTGCGAATGCTGCGACCGGGACCTGCCGCCCGCGTCCGATGAAGCCTACATCTGCACCTTCGAGTGCACCTACTGCCTGAACTGTGCCTCGGAGAAACTCGGCTTCATCTGCGCCAACTGCGGCGGCGAGCTGGTGCGCCGCCCGGTCCGGCCCGCCGCGAAGCTGATCAAGAATCCGGCCTCCACCGTGCGGGTGCGGCGGTCGGACCCGTGCGTCGCACGCGCGTAGGGAAAATTCCGATACCGCAAGTCGGACGCCCGACAATCCCCGTCACCCGATCTCCTCCCGCGCCATGCCCGTCAGGTCCGGCTCGCCCGCGTAGCCGAACGGCGCGCGCAGCACCGAGCCGAGCGCCACCTGCCCCGCGCGCACGTTCACGCGCGGCCAGCCCGCGCCCTCGAGCCGCGTGAACAGATCCCCGTGATGCGCGAGCGCGTGCGACTGCAGACCCGCGGGAAACTGCGAGAGCCCCGCGAAGTAGTGGTGCCCGTTCCGCTCGACGCTCGTCACGCCCAGCACCGCCTGCGCCGCGAGGTCCTGCACCAGTCCGATCGGCCCCACGTTCGTCAGATCTTCGCCGCTCAACACCGTCGGCGCTCCCGTCGCCCGCCGCCGCGCGAGCAGGCAGGCGTTCACGACGCTCTTGAAGACGCCTTTGCAGTTCTTGTGGCTCGTGCCCGCGTACCCGAGCTCCAGCGCCATCGGAAGGCTGGACGACTCCGCGTCGCTCTCGTCGATGATGATCGGCGGGCGTTCCGGCCACGCGCGCAACGCCGCCCCCACCGCCGGCGTCAGGGCGACGTCGCGGTGCCACGGCTGTTCGATGAACCACAGCCGCGGCCACAGCGCGCGCAGCTCCGGCGCGGCGAACAGCCCGCGCGCCACCTCGGGGAACGCCGCCGCGTCGCGAAAACTCTCGTTGCCATCGAGGGTGAACGAAAAATCCCCGTCCGGACACTCCGCCGCGAAGAGTGCGGCCATCCGCGCGAGCCGGTCGCGGTCGCGCGCGACCTCGCCGTTGATTTTGATTTTGAAATGCCGCAGCCCGTAGAACCGCACGCACTCCACGAGCGTCTGCGGCAGTCCGTCGGCCACCCGGTCGCCCGCGGCCAGATCGGAGGCGTCGATGGGATCCGACAAGCCGACGGTGTGGCGCGCAAAAATCTCGGTTGGCGGCGCCGCCGGCAGCCAGTCGCGCGGTGCCGTGCCCGCGAGCACGGCCTGCGATTCACCCAGTTCGATCCCGAACAAATTCTGCTGCAGCGCCCCTGCGAGGGTCGCTCCCTTCGCCCGGCAAAACGCATCGATCAGCGCGCGCTCGACCATCGAGGTGCCGAAGTTCGTGAGCAGCGGCGGCAATTGTATCCGGTTCCCCCACACCGTCTGCGCCTCGTGGAGCGCATGCCAGAAGGCAAACGGCGTCGCCGCGCGCACCGTCCGCGCGTGCCCGACGGCCGTGCGCGTGACGGCGATCAGCTCCGCGATTTCGTCCGCCGGCCGGCGCGCGGGATCCTTCGTGAACCACTTGGGCGGGAGGTTGTCCGCCGCGAGGCCCGCGCAGATTTTTCCGTCGATTTCGAAGGTCACCCGCAGGATCGCATGCGGCAGTTCGGTGAGCGTCGCGATCCCGTAGCGAAACGGCATGCGCAACCGCAGGTCGAAGGTGAACAGCTCGGCGGAGCGCAGGGTGATCATGGTTTCAGTGGGTAGCCGCGAGCGTGAGCGAGTGGATCCGTCAAACCCCGCGTTCCTATTTCGCCGCAAACATCGCCGCGTAGTGCGGCGACACCTGCAGCACCGCGCCGCTCTGCGCGTAGTAGTCCGCATCGAGCTCGAAGACCCCGCGCTTCGTCTGCGCCCACGGCGCGTCGCCGCGCGGATGATAGCCGCGCATCGTCTCCCAGTGGCGGTAGTTCTGGTGGCCATTCGTCTCGACGAGGCCGAGGCCCAGGCCGGGAAACGGCGCGAGGCGGGCGGCCACGGCCTTGTTCCACTCGACGAGGATCGGGCTCACCGTGAGGTCCGCGCAGAAGCACGGCACGCCATGCTCATGCGCGAGCTGCGCGATCTTGAGCGACATGCTGAAGGTCTTCGCGATCGGCTTCAGCGCGATGGCCGTATATCCCATCTGGATACGCTTCAGGGCGTCCGCGTCCGTGTGCGCGCTCTCGTCGGCGGCGATGCGCGCCGGGAGGTCGCGGATGTCGATCTCCAGCTCCTCCGGAAACGGCTCCTCGATGAGCGCGATCTGGTCGAAGGCCCCGATGGCGCGCGTGTGGTCGAGGAGGCGCTGCAGCGTTTCCTTGCTCTCGTAGCGGCCGTTGGCGTCGAAGTAGTAGGGCAGTTTGCCGTTGGCCGTGTACGGCGTGCGGGCGTCGCCAATGGCCGCGTGGATCGCGCTGATGCGCGCCTTGTCCTTCTCCAGCATCTCGGCCTGCGTCCCGGGCTGGCCGATCTTGATCTTCATGAAGAAATAGCCGGCCGCCACCGCGGCCTGCAGCTCCTCGATCGGGATGCCGTAGGCCATGAGCGGGATGCTCGCGACCTTCGCGTGCCGGTGCGCGAGCGCCGGGCGGTAGGCCGCCGGGATGAGATCGTCGAACCGCGTGATCCCGTTCTCCGCGGCGTAAAGCGTCCACGCCGCGAAATCGACGCCCACGAGCGCGTTCAGCGCGAAGGTCTCGCGCAGCCCCGCGTGACCGGTGATTTTCTTCCCATACGCATAGACGTCGTGCCGGATCGAATCGAGCAGCTCGACCGGGTTGGAAAATTTCTGGCCCTTGAGCCGCTGGAGCGCCCACTCGCTCATCGCGTACATCAGCGCGTTGCCGCCGCTCTCGGAGTGGCCGGCAAAGACCTGTGCGTCGCTCCACAGCACGCCCTGCGAGCAGAGCCCGATGCCGCGGCGCCCGCTCTCCGCCTGGAGCATCGCGACGCTCTGCCAGATCTCGGACATGTAGCCGCCCTTGAAGCCGAAGGGCCGCACCAGCGGCTCGCGTTCGAAGTTGGAGCCGACGGCGGCAATCGTGATGTCTTGGGCCATGGTCAGGTGATCTGGTGTTTCGTCATGAGGCCCTTGAGCACGGCCATGTCCTTCTTCAGCGCCGTGACGAACGCCGCGCGCTGCTCCGCGGCCGAGGCAAACTTGGGCCCGCGTTCGAACGGCGGGTACTCCAGGTGCACCGACATCGGTCCGACGATGGCGAGTTCCTTCGCGAGCTTGAAGTATGCGTCCAGCGGCACGATGCCCTCGCCCAGCGGCATGCCCTCGACCGTCGCCTTGCCGGGCGCCTGCTGCCACCGGAAGTCCTTCATGTCGGTGCAGCGGATCCACGGGCGGATGAGCTTCAGCGCCAGCGGCCACGACTGGCCGCCCTCGGTGGTCGCGTGGCGGATGTCGTACTGCACGCCCAGCGCGCGCGGGTCGATGTCCCGCAGAAGATGGTACAGGTCCCACACGGGACTGCCGATGCGGGTGCCGGAGTGGTTCTGGATGGCGCCGTGAATACCGAGGCTGGCGTTGAGCGCGGCGAGTTCGTTGAGCGCCGGCTTGATTTTTTCGAAGGTGCCGAGCACGCCGAGTTTCGCGTCGTAGTTCCAGTTCCCGAGGCGGTAGCACTTCACACCGTACTTCGCGGCGGTGCGGAGGGTCGCCTCGGCGTGGGGGTCGCGCACGCTCGTGATCTCGGTCGTGATCATCTCGACCTTGAGCCCGGCGGCGTGCGCGGCGTCGATCGCGCGCGGCAGCTCCTCGGCCACCTTGTCCGGCAGCACATGGCCCTGCGCCTTGCGGACCGTATAGTCGATGCCGCCGACGCCGCACTCCGCGAGCAGCTTCGCGGTCTCCGCGTGCGACATCTGGTGCATCGGCTTCGAGAACACGTGGACGACGGTCGGGCCGAGGGGCTCGAGGATCGCGACCGGCTTGACCGCCGGCGCCGCTTCGGCGCGCCCGATGGCCGCCGTGAGCGGCGCGGCGGCGGCGCCCAGGGCGAGCAGGGAAACAAAACCGCGACGGGAAACCGGAGAGGAAGGGGTGAATTCAGGCTTCATGGGTGGAGGCTGCGAACAGTTCCCCCGATTGAGTCAGCCCGTGCGGGACGCGGCCAGAGCGAAGTGCGGCCTGCCGTCCGGGCGGGACGTGTGGAGACCTTGGTTGGATTTGGTGCGATTGGGTTGGATTTGCCCGGAGACCGGGGCGACTCGATCCGCGGCCCGGCGGCGCGATTCCACCAGACGGTTGCGGCTGGCACGCGTTCCGTGTAGCCCGGCCGCCTGGCCCGCTGCCTTGATGAGCCTTGATGAGCCTTGATGAGCCTTGAAATGCCTTGATTTGCCTTGATTTGCCTTGATCTGGTCGGATTTGGTCGGATTTGGTCGGATCCACCCTGATGGGCTCGGATGCTGTGGACTGCCGGTATGATCCGGCCGGGCCAACCCGTGACCACGGGCCGGTTTCGCCCCACGCGCGCAGGCAGCCTCCAGCGGCGGTGCGCGCCGCCGTTTCGCGACGGGGATGGCCGTTTCGATCCGGGTTCATTCGCGGTGGGTGATGGAAGACAGACCCGAGCATGGCTTCTTTTTAAGTTTATATCAACTAAAAAAGTTGATTAATAAATCAAACGTCCACTCCCTGGTCGTCCCTCCACCCGCACCGCCCCCCTCATTTCTTCGCCGGCGGCGGCGGAAGCTTAAACGCGATCGGCACCTGCACCCGCACCACCGCGGGGCGGCCACCCCGCGTCGGCGGCTCAAAGCGCCACGTGGACACGCCCTGCACCGCGGCATAGCCGAACGCCGGCTCCGTCGCCGAGATGATGCGGGGCAAGCGTGCCCGGCCGTCTTCGTCGATCAGGAACTCGATGACCGCCTCCGCTTCCGTCGAGGTGTTGAGGGCGGACAACGGGTAGGTCGGCGGCCGCTGGGAGAGCGGAGTGAGTTTCTTGTCGAGGTCGCGCGAGGTCAGGATGGACTCCGGTTTCTTCTCCTCCTGGCGCAGCAACCTCAGATCTTCGGGCGTCACGAGCATCCACGCGTCCTCGCGGTTAAACACCTGGGAGAAACCCTGGATCGCCAGGCTCGGTTTGCCCTTCCTGATCGCCGGCTCGAAGGTGAAACATTCGACCGCCGCCTGCAACGCGCGCGCCAGTTCCGGCGCAGTCGTCTCTCCGAGATTGGTCTTCACCACCCGGCCGGCCTGATCGACGACGAAGTGAACCATGGCCCTGCCCTCCTTGTTCGCGCGCAGCAACTCATACGGATACACCGGCCGCACCGTGCCGACCGGCCGCGGCGGGGTGTCGTACCGGAATTCCTCAGGCAGTTTGGAAAGGTCGCCCTTCCGGCTCTCCGCCATGGGGCCCGAGCCGCCGTCGGTCCGGTCGTCGAAGCCAAAGACCACCGGCACCCGCAGGTGGGTGTTGACGGGACGGTCCCCGCGACGCCCGGGTTCGAACCGCCACTGCCGGACCGCCTCAAGCGCCGGGTCGTCAAACGAAGGATTAAGCGACCGGAACACGTAGGCGTTGCGCACGCGGCCCTCGATATCGACGATGAAATCCACGACGACCTCGCCGCGCATCCGGCTGGCGAGCATCGCATACGGATAGACCGGGGCGGTCTGCTTTATCACACGCGGCTGGGACTGCTTCGGTCCCGGTCTTTCCTGCTCTTCGGTGACAACGATAAACGGTGCGCGCACCTCGGCGGCCACCGCCGTACCAGCGCGGCGCGCGGGTGCAAAACGCCAGTTTTTCGCGGCGCGGGCGAAGGCCTCCTCCAGTCCCACGGGCGCGTTTTTAACGCCCGTGACATTGCCCTGCTCGTCCACGCTCAAATCCGCCATCTCGACCCGGTCCGGCACTTCGTCCGCCGGCTTGGCTCCTTTCGCAGCGGGGATTCTCACCAGCGAAACCTCCAGCAGGCGGGGCGCGGCGTCGGGCCGCTTCTCCGGTGCCGAAGCCGGATTGAAGATATACGAAAACGTAGTGGCCGTGACCACCGGTTTGCCGTCACGGCGGCCTGGCGAAAATTTCCAGAACGGGTCGGTGCTGTGCACGGTGCCGTCGCCATTGGAGGCGCGGCGGTAGACCTCAAGGGTGGCATGGGGCGTCAGGGCGAAAGCACGGCCCTTGTCGTCGACCAATGCATCATAGATCACATACCCATAGTCCGTGGTCTGCTTCATCTCCACGGGAAATCGGACATCTGGCGAACTTTTGAGCCGCGGCAGTTCCTGCGGCGGATCGCGCAGTTCGGTCCACGCCAGCGGCGTGACGATCACGTCCTGGGCCAGGAGGCGGGCGAAGGACGAAGCGAGCAGGGCGAGCGCGGTCAGCCGGGGCAAGTGCATGGCGGCGAGAGCGTTCGCCCGCCGAGAACACCCGTCAACGCCGCACCGTGTCACTAGCCCTTGCCGCCCTTGAGCACCACGAGGTGGTCCACGCCGTTCGCCTCGAACTCACGCCAGTAGCTGTCTTCGAGCGCCTCGAGTCGCTGGATCTCCTCCTCGCTCAGCTCCTCGCCGATCTTCGTCGCATCCGGCCCCTGCTCCGTGCGCAGGTCGCGCTCGGCGAGCCGCCCGACCAGTTCGCCCCAGAACGCATCCTCCACAAAGGCATCGAGCTTCTCGTGGACGGGGCCCTCCGTGAGTTTTTCGTTGGGAAACAGCTCGCCGTTGACGTCGGCCTCGACGAGGTCGGCGCACCCGAACACTTCGGCGAGGCCGAAAATTTTCTGCGACACGTCGGCGTAGCGCTCCGGCATCGTGGCCGGATCGTCCGGCCGCGCGCCCGTGACCCAGAGGCCGAGATGGGCGAGTTCGAGGAGCCGCGTGTATTCCTTGGTCGTGAACGATACCTTCATGGGGCAACAGAGGATGCTTTCCGCCGCCACGCGCAAGGGCGGAGTGGGGGGCCCAATCGTGCTCGTTCTTCGTTCTCGTTCCTCGTTCGTCAGGACCGATCCGTTCCAAACCCTAAAGGAGAACGATTACGAGAACGACGAACGAGAACGATTTTCCCAACCGACGACACCACAGGGCCTCGCCGTCCCCCTACGGCACCCGCTCCGGCTTCGCCGTCTCCGTGGTCATGTGCGCCGGCAGGCGGTACACTTCGCCGTCCTTCGTCGCGAAGTACAGCGACGAGGGCGTCGGCTCGGTCGCCGAGCCATCGGCCCAGATCGCGTAGAAGCCCGGATCGGCGTTCACCGGCTTGCGCGCGTAGGTATGATTGTAGCGGGAGTCGTGCGTGAGGACCTTCGCGACGCGCCAAGTGCGGCCCTGGTCGCGGCTCAGCCACATCATCATCTCGCCGCCGGTGCCGCCCTTCTGCGGGCCGGGGGCCGTCGGCGCGATCACGCGCCACAGGCCGTCGGACTCGATGTAGAGCGAGCCGTGGTCGTAGTTGTGATCCGAGGCCGTGAACGGCCGGTATTCCCACGACGTGCCCGTCCAGCGCGCCGTACTCCAGAAAAACGGCCCCGACTTTGGGCCCGGGTCGAACCCCTTCGACGTGAGGTAGAGCAGCACCGGATTGCCGTCGGCGGTGAAGGCGATGTCCTTCAGATAAACGTTGAGGTCCTCGGAGCGGTAGTCGCGCACGAGGGCGGGATTGTCGGCCTTGGTGAGCGGCAACGTGACGGGCTTCCCGTCCACCGTCGTGAACGTCCGGCCGGCGTCGCGGGTTTCGAGGTAGTAGATGTTGGTGCGGAAATTCAGGCCGGTGCCGGGACGCCCGTGATCGGGATGCAGGTCGAAGGCCGTGACCACGCGGTCCGTGTCGCCCTGCCGCTGCGAGATCTGGTAGTCGCCCATCTCGATGTGCGCGATGAGCTGCGGCGCGGTCCACGTCTTCGCATCGGGCGACGACTTCCAGTTGAGCGTGCGCTGGCCGTTCTTGTAGAGCGTGTGGAGAAAGAGGAACTGCTTCGACTGCGGCAGGTACCACGGCTGCGTGTAGGAGAAATTCGACGTCACGAGGAGCTCCCACGCGGTGATGTCGTAGGGCTGCTTCGAGCGGTGGATGTACGAGGGGCGCGACGTGCCGTGCGCCGACGAAAACACATAGAGGTAGCCGTCGGCATCGATGGAGAGCGTCGGGTTGTCGTGCGCGTCCTCGGTGCGCTTCTGCAGCAGGCGCACGGGCCGCGGCACCGTGCCGGTCGCGTGGTCGTAGTAGGAGACGTAGTGCTGCAGCTCGTCCTTGGACTCCGACACGTTCCCCGCCGAGCCGCCGAACACGAAGAACGTCTTCTTTTGCGACGCCACGTAGATCGCGATGGGCGTATGCTGCTGCGGATACGTCGCAAACCCGCCGCTGTACTTGTAGCGGTACTCGGACTTCACCGGCTGGTTCATGTACCAGATGCCACGGTAGCCGTCGCCGACCTGCGCGACGAGGTCGTCAGGCTTGGCGGGTGCCTTGGGCGCGGCGGCGGCGAAGGCCGCGGGCGTGACCGCGAGGCCGAGGGAAAGCAGCAGCGCGCGGACGATGCGGTGCGCAGGGAGAGCGGAGGTATTCATGGAGGGCGGCGACCGCGTCCCATCACAGCCGATTTCCGCGCGGCGTCCATCCTGCACGACCCCCCACTTTCGTGCAATCCACTGGCGGACGGCCACGCCCGCATTGACCGCCCGGTGCGGATGCGCCCTGCTCGGCGGCAACTCGCATGAGCTCTCCCGCCCCCACTGCGCCCGCGTCGCCACGCCTTGTGTCGCTCGACGCCCTCCGCGGCTTCGACATGTTCTGGATCCTTGGCGCCGACTTCCTGTTCACCACGCTGGCCAAGGTCTGCAACGTCTTCCCGTTCACCGTCATTGCCGGCCAACTGGAGCACAAGGACTGGGACGGCTTCGCGTTCTACGACCTGATCTTCCCGCTCTTCGTCTTCATGGCCGGCGTGTCGGTGGTGTTTTCGCTCAACCGCCTGATCGAGACCGGAGGCCGCGCCGCCGCGGTGAAACGCGTGCTGGGCCGCGGCGCGCTGCTCTTCGCGATCGGCCTGTTCTACGCCGGCGGCCTGCAGACCAAGTGGCCCGACATCCGCGTGCTCGGCGTGCTCCAACGCATCGCCCTGGCTTACACGGGCGCGGGCCTGCTCTTCTGTTTCTTCCGTCCCCGCTCCCTCGCGGCCATCGGGGCCGCGATCCTCGTCGGCTACTGG
>JAPLTR010000406.1 GCA_026398065.1 Verrucomicrobiota bacterium
TCTGGAAGATGTGGCAGACCCGCACCCGTTACGACGAAGCCCTCCACACTCGCAACCAAACCCGCCACGGCTCCTGGATCCTCTCCCTCCCTTCCACAACCTCATGAAAAATCACTTCTCAACTGAGAGAACATCTTTCTTCATATGCTATCGGTGGTCTTCCAAACCCAAACTTGGATTAGTCGCTTGTCCTTATCGAATCCCCAGAATGCCGTCGCATTGGTGGTGCCGAGGGGAAGCGCATAATAGTCGCCGAGGGACGCTTGGATGTGAGAAACGCCGACCGTCTCATGCTTAGCACCTTGCTGCTTGTAGAAGCCGCTTCGCTCGTTGTATCCGGTCGTGCGCCAGCCTTTCTTCTTCACAGCTTCGAGCACTGTGTCGGGGTTCGACCCCAGCGGCGTAAGCTCCGCTAGGGACGCTTCGATGCTCGCTGGATAGCGACGCAAGCCGACGGAGCAACCGACCCCCAGAGCGATCGCAATCACTGTCGCGAGTATGGCCAAACGTTTCATGACGTCATTCTTTGCCCAACGTTACATAGGGGTCATCCGAGCCCCGAGGAGGACTTGGGGTGAAAACAACCCTGAGTATGTTTGGATTGGAGCGCAGTCATATAAAGAGAGGGAGGGGCGCAGGGGAGGGAGCTTGGCTCCCTCCCCGCCCGCTCGGGCCGCCGTCAGGCGGCCGGTTTGGAGGCCTTGCGGAGGCGATGGCTCTCGCCGGTAAACCCACCTGCAACGACTCCTCAGAGAACGAAGCCAGTAACTTCCCTCCCTATTGCCGACGCCTGGTGGTTGGATCGCAAAGGCCGTTAACACCCCCACATCCCAAACCCATGACCGTCTCCGAATCAATCTCGCGTTACGATCTGCTCGTCTCGCTTGACCGTTCCGACCGCACCGCCGCCCTCGCGTTGTTCGACCTGACGCGGAGCGTTTTTCTCACCGAGACCACGCTCGACCTCGCGCCCGAGGCGCTCGACGCGTGGTGGCGCACGCTTCTCGCCGCCCATCCGTCGGCGCGCATCGCCGTCGCCTTCGAACAGCCCGCGCCGAACCTCCTCGCGTTCTTCGCCCCGCGCCAGCCCGCCGCGATCTATGCGCTCAACCCCTCCGCGACCTGGGCGTATCGCCAGTCCCTGACGGTCTCCCGCGCGCGCAACGACCAGAGCGATGCGCGCGACCAGGCGCTCTTCGTGAAGAACCACCTGGCCGAGCTGACGCCGTGGACGCCGCCGCCGCTCACGGTGACGCAGCTCGAGCGCGTGACGCTCTCGCGGCGCAAACAGGTGGACGCGCGCACCGCCCTGACCAACCAGTTGCAGGCCGCGCTCAAGCGTTACTTCCCGCAGGCGCTTGCGCTGCTGCACGAGGACCTGTGGCGGCCGATGAACCTGGAGTTTTTGCGGAAATGGCCCAGCGCTCAAAAGTTGAAGACCGTGCCGCTGCCGCGCTTGCAGGCCTTCTATCAAAAACACGGCAGTCGTTCGGTCGCGCGCTGGACCGAGCGCAGCGCCCTGGTCGCGCAGCTCGTGCCGCTGGCCGAGGCCGGCCCCGCCGACGAACTGGAGGTGTCCGCCCTCGTCGATCAGATCGAAGTGCTCAATGCGAGCATCCGGCGCCACGACCAGGTCAGCGCCGAACTGCTCCAAGCCGAAGGTGCCCCGGCCGAGCGCATCGCCGCGCTGCCCGGCGCGGGCCCGACCCTGGCACCCCGCCTCTACGTGGCGCTGGCGCGCCACGCGCCCAACTGCACCTCGGCCGAGGCGCTGGCCGCCGCGGTCGGCGTCGCCCCGGTGACCGACCAGAGCGGCAAGATGCACAGGGTTTACCGCCGCCTGCGCTGCGACAACCACACCCGGCAGAGCTTCGTAGAGTGGGCCAAGGAGTCGTGGAAACACTCGGCGTGGGCGGAGGCGTTCGTGCGGCAGCGGCAGGAAAAAGGCCAGGGCTTCCACGCCATCATCCGCGCCCTCGCCTACAAATGGGTCCGCATCCTCTGGAAATGCTGGCGCGATGGCGTCGCGTATCAGGAAGAACGTTACTTGGAAACCCTCCGCCAAAAAGGCAGCCCGCTCGTGCCCAAAACCGCCGCCGCCGTGGCATGAAAAAACCTCACATTTTTGCTAGACGGATGCCCTCAGAGCTAAGATGAGCCACGGCCGCTTGGGGCCGTTGGCTCTGGCGGCTGGTTGGGCTCTGATACCAATTTGTTCATGCGAAGCGACCTTGCTGGGCGGAACCTTAAAGTGAAGCCCAGCAGGGTTGCGAGCCCCTTGACGAACGTCCAAGGTGACGTTCGCCGCCACTCGGCCTCGACACGGACACG
>JAPLTR010000908.1 GCA_026398065.1 Verrucomicrobiota bacterium
ATCAGGCCAAAACCAATAGGCAGGATAAGCTGGATGACCCAGACCGGGATGCCATAGACGAGGGTCTTCCCCAGCGGCCTCATCTCCAGCACATAACGCAGGCTGGCCAGAAAGAGGAAGAAGGTGATCGCCGCCGCAAAGCCGCTGCTGAAGACCTTCGCTGCCGTCCTGGCCCGCCCTTGCAGCAGCGTTTGCACCGGGGAGAGCGCGAGCAACCGCCCGTCCCGGGCCGCGATGGCTCCGCCCAGCATCCCGACAATCAACGTCAGGTGCTGGACAATGGCGCTGGAGCCGGAAATGCCGGTCTTGAACACCATACGCAAGACGATCTCCACGACTGGCAATAGGAGCATGGCCGCCAGCGGAATCACCAGCAGGAGGTTTTCGCCCTGGCAGAACAGGCGCCGCCCGCGGGAGAGCGTCGTTGACTCGGACGAACCAACCAGGTCAGGAGTAAGAGCGGGGCCGCTGCTCATTGCGGTTTTGCCCCGCCGGCAGCGCGATACTCCTTCACAAACCGTCGCGCTTCATCAAACACATCCGCCGGCACGACCTTTCCCCGGATTTGGTCCTGCACTTTTTCGATCACCGCGCGCCACTCGGCGTCCACTTCGGGGCTCACTTTCTGCACTTTAAGTTCGCGCTTGACCAGCGCCACCACGGAGGCGTCGCTTTCCGCCCGGCCAGCGGCTTTGACCTGCCGGCCCGTTTCATCGGCGATTTTCAGCATGGCCTCTCGAACACCAGCCGGAACGCGGTCCCAGGCTTTCTTCCGCACGACGGCCGCGCCGACCAGGGGCGCCCAATTCAGTTCCAGCATGTATTTGGCCTGGCTGTCTAACTGTGCGGCCAGAGCGTAGATGGGCACCGTCGGCACCGCGCTGATGGTGCCCGACAGGAGGCCCTGCGGGATGCCCGTCGAATCAAGGGATACCGGACTGAACCCACTGGCTTTCCACAAGTCGCACGCGGCGGCACTGTCCGTCCCGCAGAAGACCTTCAGCTTCCGCAAGTCGTCCGGATGTAACACGGGCGACTTGGAAAAGAGGCGCACCCAGCCAGTATCGCACCAGAACAGGACGACGTAGCCTTTGGCCAGCAGGCGCGCATCGAGTTGTGGACGCAGCTTCTGCGATACATAGTCCAGCTCATCCAGGTTGCGGAAGAACATCGGCATCACTTGCATGGCCAGGGCTGCGTGATCGATTTCCGAGAGCCCGCCGGTGGTGAGCAAACCGACGTCCAGGTTGCCGGTCTGCATCAGTCCTACCATGTCCGCTTCGCTCCCCTGCGTGCCGCCGGCAAAGATGACTAGTTGCACGGCGCCGTTCGAAGCTTTGCGCCAATTCTCGCCCATCGCCTGGAGGCTTTTATGGTAGGAGGTGCCAGCGGGCGCGAGGGTGCCGAGTTTCAGCTTGATGACTTTGTCGGCGGCCTGGAGGCAGCGTGTAGCGAGGGCGGTACAGAGCAATAAGGCGATCAAAGAGATTCGATGATTCATAAAACGGGTAAGACTACTGTGATTTTTCTCCCGGAGCCGGTGCGGCGCGCAAGAAGAGTTGGTCGGTGCGCGCAAGGAGCCACTTGGCCCGCCGCTGCATGACAAGATTGGCGAGCCGCCATTCCGGTTTGTGGTCGGGGTTAACTGCCAAGGCCTGGTGGAGCACGGACTCGAATTCTTTCAGGTCCTGCTTTTGAACACAAACGGCCTCAGCGAAGGATACCATCGGCCCCGCCTGCTGGCCGTCGCTCAGCGCGAGGGCCCGCTCGAAATGCTGCCGCGACCGTGCGGCGGGATCACCCGTGCCCCCCGAGCGGCTCATTTCCATCCTCCGCAACAATGCCAACGCGGGCGACGCCGGCCAGTATACCGTACGCGTCACCAACAGCGCGGGCACCGTGACCTCTTCCGCCGCCACCGTCTCGCTCAGCCCCACCGCCTCGACCCTCCGCAACATCTCCGTCCGCACCAACCTGGAGTCCGGCGGCGAGGTCACGCCCGGCTTCGTCATCCGCGGCAGCGGCACCAAGCGCGTGCTCGTCCGCGCCATCGGCCCCGGCCTGGCCCAGCTCGGCGTCCCCGGCACCAACCCCGACCCCAAGTTCGAAGTTTACCGCGGCAGCACTAAGATCTCGGAAAACGACTCGTGGGACGCCTCCCTCGCGGGCGTCTTCTCCGCCGTTGGCGCCTTCGGCCTCGCCGCCGGCAGCAAGGACGCCGCCGCCCTCGTCACCCTCAACGCCTCCGCCGGCGGGGAAAACTACAGCGTCCGGGTCACCGGCGTCGGTAGTGCCGCCGGCATTACGCTGGTCGAGGTCTACGACGCCGACACCGCGCCGACGAGCAAACTGGTGAACGTCTCCGTGCTCGGCCAGTCCGGCGTCGCCGATGACGTCCTCATCCTCGGTCTCTCGCTGCAGGGCACCGGCCAGCGCACGCTGCTCGTCCGCGGCGTCGGCCCCACCATCGGCACCGCCTTCGGCGTCCCCGGCGCGCTCGCCGACCCGCAGCTCACCGTCTATGACCGCGACACCCGCGCGGTCATCGCCAACGACGACTGGAACGGCGCGGACTTCGTCTCCGAGCTCCTGCAGGCGACCACCTACGTCGGCGCCTTCGCCCTCCCCGGCGGCAGCGCCGACGCCTCGACCCTCAGCCTCCTCGACCCCGGCACCTATACCATCCAGGTGAAGGGCGCCTCCGAGACCGCCGGACGCGCCATCATCGAGGTCTATGAAGTCCCATGAACGACTCTATATAAGCGCGATTCAAGCGCGCACTCCGCGTCTCTAATAAGCCCCTTTCGATTACGCCCTCAGCCAGCGGAATCGGGTCCGAAGCAACTGGCCGCCGATGCCTCACCGCGTCGGCGGCCTTTTCGCGTTCAGCCCCCCAAAATAGGGGATCGCGATCAGACGCATCGTACTGGCGAAACCCGTCAGGAAAACCCTCGTCGGGAAAACTACCTATCAAATGCGTCGATAGAGAAGTTCATCGCCCGAAATCCATCCGGCCTGACAACCCTCTCGCCGCCGGCTTCCCTATATTAACTCACCGCTTCACCCTTGACCATGAAACCATTCACCATCGGCCCGAAGATTTCCGGCGGCTTTGCCGCCCTCATTTTGCTCGCCGCGCTCCTCGGCGGGCTTGCGACGTTTACGATGCGCTCGGTTCGCGACACCGCCGCGCAGATGAGCAGCCAGTTCATCCCCGAGGCGAAGTCGGGGGCGGCGCTCTATCAGTCCGTCGTCCGCACCCAGCTGGCGGTCCGCACCTACAGCCTCACCGCCGACGAGAAGTACGCTGCGGAGGTGTTTCAGGGCACCAGCGAAGTGGAGCGCGACCTCCGGGACCTCCACGCCCTGTCGGATCGTCACCCCGAACTGGTCAAGCTGCGCGAGCATCTCGCCGGAATCGACACCGCCTTCAAGGATTTCAGGGAGTGCGTGATTGCGACCCAGGCCCGGAACCAGTTGATCGCCGCCGGCCGGGACAAGCTCAACGCCGCGGCGGCGGAATTCATCGGCGCCATCGACAAAATTATCGCGACGCAGGACGAAACCCTGATCAAGGAGGTCAGGGCCTCCTCCGGCGCGGACAAAATCATCGAGCGCCACTACAAACTGACCCTCGCCAACGGCATCCGCGGCGACGGCAACGCCGCCCGCATCGCGGTCTTCAAGGCGCAGGCCCTCCGTACGCCGCAGCTGATTACGGATTCGCTGGAAAACTTTGTCTCCATGAACCGCCGCTTTGCCGCCCTGCGGGAAATTGTCCGGGTCGCCTCCAACATCGAGGACCTGGACCGCGCGGAGCGGGCCGCCTCGGCCTATCAAGCCGAAATGAAGGAGCTCCAGGGCAACACCCTGGCACTGGAGGAAATCGTTCGTCGTGCTCGGCGTCGTCATCGTGCTCGGCGTGGTCGTCGCCGTCGTCATCGTCCGCGGCATTTCCCGCGCGCTTCGCTCCGCGACCGATTCGCTCACCACCGGCGCCGAACAGATCGCCGCCGCCGCCGGCCAGGTCTCCGGCTCCAGCCAGAGTCTGGCCGAAGGCGCCAGCGAACAGGCCGCCTCCCTCGAGGAGACCAGCGCCTCCATCGAGGAGATGTCCGGCATGACCAAGCGGAACGCCCAGAGCGCGGGCCAGGCCAAGGCCCTCGCCCAGTCCGCCCGCACCGCGGCCGACAGCGGCGCCGCCTCCGTGGCCCGTCTCAACACCGCCATGACCGAGCTCAAGGTGTCGAGTTCCGAGATCTCCAAGATCGTCAAGACGATCGATGAAATCGCCTTCCAAACCAACATCCTCGCGCTGAACGCAGCGGTCGAGGCCGCCCGCGCGGGAGAGTCCGGCATGGGCTTCGCGGTCGTCGCCGAGGAGGTCCGCTCCCTCGCCCAGCGCTCCGCCCAGGCCGCCAAGGAAACCGCCGGCAAGATCGAAACCGCCCTGGCCCGCAGCGAAGACGGCGCCCGCATCGGCGTCGAGGTCTCGGGCAATCTCACCGGCATCATCGAGCAGGTGCGCAAACTGGACGCCATCGTCTCTGAGATCGCCGAGGCCTCCGCCCAGCAGGCCCAGGGTATCGAACAGGTCAATACGGCCGTCTCGCAGATGGACAAGGTCACCCAGTCCAACGCCGCCGCCGCCGAGGAGTCCGCGAGCGCCGCCGAGGAGATGAACGCCCAGACCGCCGAGCTCAACAGTCTGGTCGGCGACCTGCTCGCCCTGGTCGGGGGCCGGCGCGCGAACGATCATCTCGGTCTTCCCGGCGAAGCGTTGTCCGGCGGACGGCGGGAGCGTGACGAGACGCCGCCGGCCAACCCCGTGTCGTCTCGCGCCGTCGCCCCCACGTCGCCCGAGGCCGCCACCGCGACATCGGATACGCTGTCATTCAACTGATCGCATTTCGGCTTCCGACTCGGCTGGTTTCCGCGAGGACGTTTCGTCCTCGCGTTTTATTTTCCGCCCGCGAGCTGTTTCGCAAATTTCTCCACCGCCTGATCCGGCAGCAGCAGCTGCCAGCCGTTGCCGGACCGGTGGAGGAAGAAGGTGTCATCCTTCGTCTTGCCGTTCTCCGCACCGATCCGCACCCGCATCCCCACATCGTCCGGCGTGACTTCCTTCTGACCGAGGATCTGCATGCCGCTCACCGCCGCGGCGTCTTTCGCGATCATCAGCGCGATCAGTTTCTCAGGGGAACCGTACTGCGCCTTTGTCGCGTCCGAGAGCTGCGCAAACCACGCGTCGGCCTTCGTCCGGGCCGTCGGGGTAAACGCCAGCCCCTGCGAGAGCACGTCCACGTCCCCGCCGGTCGCCGCCCAGAGCACCGTCTCGATCGCCGTCGCCGCCGTGTCCCGCCCGCCGTTCTTCCACTGCGCCACCGGCACGAGTTGCGTCGGGATCGCCGCCTCCGCCGCCTTCACCTGCGCCGCCTGGATGATCTTCCCAAATTCCTGCGCGGTCTTCTTCAGCCCGTCGACCTCCTCGCGGAGCTGCGCGATTTCCCCGGCGTCCGCCCGGGTTGCGCCCGCGCCGGCCGGGGTTGCGGCCGTCGCCGCGGTCTCGCGAGCCTTCGCCGCCACCACCGCCTGCTGCTGTTTGGCCAGTTGCACGTTCTCCGCGTGCAGCAGGGTCATCTCGCCCCGCAGCCGCGCGATGCTTTGCTGCTGCAGGTAGATCGCCGCGCCCCCGGCGCCCGCGACCACGACGATCAGCCCAACGGTGAGTTTGCTCATGGCGGCACCCTCCTCCTTTTTCCCGCCCCCGTCACGCTCGCAAATCCCGCCGCCCTGCGCTCACGGCTTGTTCTCTTCACGCCCCACGGCCATGCGCTCGGTCGCGACGGGCGCCTGCCAGCGGTCGATCATCTCGAACCGCACTTTCACCAGCACCGCATCCCGGTCCCAGTCCGGCACCGCGACCGCCTGCCCGTTCTCCATGCGCACCGACGGTTCATACTCCAGTGTCCGCTCACTCAGGAGCAGGGCGTTTTGCATCAGCGTGCCCTTTTCCGTGATCGGCAGAAACTGAAAGATCCCCTGCCGACGGTTCACCACGGCAAAGCAGTCCCGCCGCGCTTCATCCATCTCCCGCATCTGCCCGCGCATCCCGCCTCCGGAAATCCCGTTGAGCCACGCGTCGCGCTCCTCGATCGCCAGCACCTGCCGGGTCGAGTTCGGCACCACGGCGATGCTCACGATCCGCGTTGAAACGGATCCCTGGGTCGCCGTCGCCCCCGGGCGCCAGGGCAGTTCGGCCACGACCCGCGCCCGCATGCGCAGGAACCGCATCTCGCCTTTTACCGCCGCCGTCGGCCCGAGGTCGAGGGGGTTCATCGGCCCCGCGTAAGTCGTCTTCAGCGCCCACTCCACCGCCCCTTCGTCGGCGGCCAGTCCGAGCAACCGCCGCATCGCCCCTTCCCCCCACCGTTCTCCCCGGTCGACATAGGCCGTCACGCTGGTCCCGACGGGCCATTTGAAAACGACCGTTCCGCTCCACGGGGTCACAAACTCATCCCTGGCGCCCGAGTTCCCGATTTTAAAAACCGTCTTGCCGGGTCGTTCCGGGGTCGGCGCTCCGATCAGTTTTTCGATCTCCGTCACGCCCGGGCGACTAGTCGGACCCTGCGCCCACCGGCCGGAGAGTCCCGGAAGGGCGGCCAGCGTGTCCCACGGCCACAGCAGGCGAATCGCCAGCATCAGGGCAAACCCCGCCCCGAGCAGGCTCCACGCCAGCGCCGTCCGCCGCGTCAGATACTGCACGACGCCCACCGTCGGCGCGATCGTCAGCGCCGCCCAAAAAATGAGCTTCAGCCGCGTCTCCATCACCTCGACCTCGAGCCCGGCCGACCTCTGCTCGTTCAACCCCAGCACGCCGATCGCCAACGCCACCAGCGTCAGCCCGACGAGGGCGAAAATAAACCGTCCCAGGTCGCGCGTGATCGCGGCGACGCTCCCGGCCACCACGAGGTAAACCCCCGACCCAAGCCCGAACTCCTTCGCCGCCCGCCACCACTCGCCCAGGGAAAATCCGCTCGAAAGCCAAATCACCGTCAACCCCACCAGGGGCGCTACGACCAGCATGAGCGCCGCCGCGACCACCTTCGCCGCGAGCATCCGCCCACGGGAGATCGGCCGCGTCAGCCACATCGCGTCCGTCCCCATCAGCGGGTCTTCCTGCACCAAAAACGCCATCAACACCGCCGTGACGATGAGGCCCATCACACCCAGCACTTCCGCGATCAACCGCAGTCCGCCGATCCAATCGCTCGCGCCTCCCCTCAGCGCCACGTCCACCGGCACGGAGGCACACCGCGCGATCAACGGTCCCGCGAGGACTAGCACAAGCCAGCACGCCACCGGCAGCGCCATGCGCCGCACGTCCTTGGCCACGAGGTGACAGACGAGCCTCATGCCGCCCGTCCCTTCCACACCGGCACGTTGGCCGCCGACAGGCCCCACAGCGCGCCGTCCAGCCCACCGGCCGTCGCGATCATCCGGCAGAGCTTCCGCCGCGCCCGGAACAGCCGCATCTTCGTGAACTCGAAAGTCCACCCCGTCTCCTCGCAGATTTCCAGGATCGAGCGCTGCTCCAGTTCGAACAGCACGACCACCCTCCGGTCCTCCGCCTTCAGCCGGCCGAGCAGTTTTTCGACGAACTCGCCTGTGGCCAGGACATCGCCCGGCCGCCGCCGCTGAGCATCGTCTGTCACCCGCCCGAGAAATTCCGTCTCCCACTCCTCCAGGTCGGCCCAGCGCAGCTCCGGCCGACGCTGCCACGACCGGCCATGGTCGAGGCACGTTGTCACTGCGATCCGTGACACCCAGTGGGAAAATGGCGCGTCCCCCTGGTACTGCTCCAGCCGCGCAAACATCTTCATGAACACCTCCTGCATGAGGTCCTCCTCGGCCACCCGCTTCGGCCGCCGCGCGCGCACGATGCGCAACACCATCGGCCGCAGTTGGTCCACGAGCGCACGCGCCGCCGCCTGGTCGCCCGCGCCCGCGCGGGCGATCAGCTCCGGCGTCGCCTCCCCTACCTCCAGTTCGACCAATGCACCTGCCGCCGTCGCTTCTTGTCCGGAATGATCGATGTTCATAAAATTGGCTCCGTCCGCAGCCGTTCGGCCAGTTCCGGCGCTCCGGCCCGCCGCAAGACTTCCACGAGCCGCCACCGGGTTGCCGCCGAGCCGTCGATCCGCCGCACCGCCGCCGCCACGCGCAGCGCCGCGCCGGCCTGCTTCGTCGCGGCCAGCGCCTCGACGCAACTGACCCCCACGCCCACCAACTGACGCTGCCAGTCCCCCACGGTCGCCGGGGGGCCGTTCGGGAACATCGCCCGCTTTTGCAGGAGCTGAGCCCGCACCCACGCCGGTCCTTCGGCAAAGAACCGCTCCAGGTCCACCGCCTTCGCAGGCTCGACATACTCCCGGCCCGTCACGGAGGCATTGATCCAGTTCCGCGTAAATTCCCACCACAGCGGATTCTCCCGCGGCATGACCCGGGGAAACTCCCGCCAGATCGCCTCGTCGCGCCTCAGGCCCAGCGTGATCGTGAACAGCAGTCGTGCCGCCCCGGCATCGCGCGGATCGTTCCGCAGGTTGGCCACCGCCAGCTCCCGCCGCTCGAGCAGCGCCGCCCGCGCGGAGGCGTTGTTCGCGACCAACCGCTCGAGCCGCCAGCCGACATTGAACACCTCGGAGCCCTCGAAGGGCGCGCTCGGATGCTCGGCCACCCAGAGGATCGCGTCGAAGGCCCCCGCCAGCTCGCCGCGCGCGCGCAGCGCCTCGTGCAGTTGAAACCGCAGCCGCCGGTCGTCGCCCCCGCGCGCGGCCAGCGTCTCCATCAGCACCGCCGCATGGGTCTTGCCCGCCAGGTTCGCCTCCAGCGCGGCCTGCAGGTTCGCCCAATAGAGATCGCGCAACCGGTCCTGTTCCTCGCCGTTCGGCTTCAGGATCACGATCAGCGAGGCCCCCGCCTCGTCCGTGCGCTTCCGCAGGCGCTCCGCTTCCGCGCCCGTCACCGCGGCGCAGACAAACCGCGTCATCAGCAGTTCGCGGACCCGCGGCGTGCCATACCACGCATCGCCATCCCCACCCACCGCGTCCTCCACGGTGCCGCTCTTCACGCGTACGAACACCCGCTTCTCCTCCGCCCGGGCGCTGCGCAGGGCGTCCTCCAGCCGGCCCTCGACGACCAGGTCCGGCACCAGCGGCGTGTCGGCCAGCGTCACCGCCAGCGGCGCCGCTTCTTGAAACACCACACTCGTCAGCGTCGCTCCTTCGCCGATCAGCTCCTCCGGTTGGTACTTCGTCTCGTGGCCATAGCCCTGTTCAAACGTGGACGTGAACCGCTGCACCCCGATCAGCCCGACCGGCGTGCGCCCATGCCCCAGAAAACGTCGCGGCGCGTAGTGCCGGTCGATGGGATTGGTGTCCAGGTTCGACTTGTCCCCTTTCTTCAGGAGCGCCGTCGTAAACCGCCGCCCCGCCATCCCGTCGACATTCAACAATTCGAGCAGCACCGCCGGCCGCATCAGCGAGTCGGTTTGCACCCACTGGAGGCTGCGCCGCGCCCGTTCGTACTCGTAGTCGTAGTACCGGTCGCGCGTCGGCATGATGCCCACCCAGCCGACATGCAGCTGCGCCAGCCCCCGCCCGGCCCATGCCCCTTCGCGCACCACGACACTCGGCCCCGCCACGGCTTGCCACACCGCTCCTTCGTTGCGTGCGCCCACCACCGCTTCGCCGTTGCGCAGCGCCGTCGCGCTCTGCCCGGGAAACGCGATCTCCCAGGGCAGGGTCTTGCTCTGGTCGCGCCGCGCCGTCTCTCCCCGTGCCACGTCCGTCGCCATCTGCGTCAGGTTGAGGTTGCGCGGCAGCGGCACAGGTTTCTCCACGCCGCGACGCTCGCCCATCCGCCAGCGGGGCTCGGCGGTTTTCAACCCGGCCTCCACGCCCCGTCCCTGCCCTGACGAGGAAAACTCGGTCGGCACCAGCAGCTTGGTCCGCTGCCGCCCCGGGTCGCTCGGCACGACCAGCGTGCTGGAGCTGACCCGCACGGTCACCGTCGGCAGGGCGGACGATTTTCCACCGAGTGCCGCGCGCATCTGCGCCGCGCTCCATGGCCAGGATTGCACCACCCCCACCGCGAGCAGGGCCGCTCCGGCCACGATGCCCTGCGCCAGCCGCGGCGCCCGCTTCAAGTAGTTCAACGGCACCACCAGGGCCGCCGCCGCCCACACCAGGCCGCAGCCCAGGGCCGCCCGTGTCAGCAGGATCGATCCGTTCACGGCTCCGTCGTCGCTGCTCGCCGGCATGCCGGCCGCCAGCATCAGTCCGCCGAGGGCGATCGCCACCACCGCCACCACCGACCACAGGAGAAAACGCGCGAAGCTCCCGACGAGCACCGTCACCAGCATCGCCACACTCGTAAACGCGGCCATGCCGATCATGTTCACCACGATGGTGCGCACCACCTCCGCCGGCCCGTAGCCGAACTCGATCCACCAGGGCAGCGTGCACAACGACGGCCAGAGCCACAGCATCACCGCCAGGCCGCCCACCTTCGCCGCCAGCATCCGGCCCGCGGAAATCGGCCGCGTGCGCCACCCCGCCCGCTCGTCATGGAGCGAGTCGTCCTGGACGATTTGCGGCACGAGCAGCCACGCGATCACCAGGTGCAGTCCCCAGAGCCCGAGCACCGCCTTCGCCAAGGTTTCCCGATCGACGCCGGTGTCCTGTATCCACCACTCGTCCAGCCGCCACGCGAGGTACTGCGCCACGATCACCACGCCCCAGAGCACCAGCGGCAGCCACAGCCGGCGCAGAGCCTACTTGATGATATGCCAGACCAGCTTCACGCGTTCGCCTCCGCCGCCTGACTCCGTCCCGTCCGTGCCAGCGTCAGAAAAATCTCCCGCAGCGACATGGGCAGCGAGGTGACCGTCGCGTCGCCAAACCGCAGCCGCCACCCGTCCTCCGTCGCATCGCCCGCGTAGTTCGTCTCCACAAATTTCGTCAGCTCCCCGGCGCGCTCCCACTCCAGCCAGCCGCTCCCCGGCTCCGCGCCCTCGGGCGCCCCCGTCACCTCGACCCGCCGGAAACGCCCCTGCAGCACCTCGGTCGGCTCGTTCAGCCGCAGCCGCCCGCCCTCCAGCATCACCACATGGTCCGCCAGCCGCTCCACCTCGTCGATGTCGTGCGACGAGACCAGCACCGACCATTCTCCCAGCGCCGAGACTTCCAGCAGCCCGCGGATAAACTCATCCCGCACCAGCGGATCGAGCCCGCTGAACGGCTCGTCGAGCACCAGCAGCTTCGGGCGGTACGCCAGCGACGACAGCAGCGCCGCCTTCATCGTCATCCCGCGCGAGAGGTGCTTCAGCTTCCGGTCCTCCGGCAGCGCGAACTGCTTCAACAGCGACTTCTCCAACTCGCGGTCCCACGTCGGATAGAACGGCCGGCAATAGTCCAGAAACTGCCGAACCGTCATCCACAGCGGCAGCTGCTGATTTTCGGACACATAGCCGATCTGCGCCTTCTCCTTTTCTCCGAGCTTCCGCGAATCCACCCCCAGCACCCGCGCCGAACCGACGGTCGGCTCGAGCAGGTTCATCAGCAGCTTGATCGTCGTCGACTTCCCGGCGCCGTTCGGCCCGAGGAGCGCCAGCACGCTGCCCTGCGGGACCGCGAACGTGAGGCCGTGCACCGCCTCGGTCCGGCCAAACCGTCGCGTGAGATTCTGCGTTTCGATGATGTTCATGGGAGGTGCGTCAAAGGATTAAGCGTCACAGGCCACCGAGTTTTTTCCAGTGGGCCGCGACCGCCGCCTGCACGTCGTCGAGGTCGAGTCCGAGCTTCTTCGCCTCGACGACCAGCCACTCGACCTCCGCGCCGAGCAGTTCCGCCCGCTCCTTCTTCCCGCCGAGTTCGCGCTCGGCCACGATGCTCCCGACCGCCGGCGTCGTCACCAGCACGCCTTCGGCGACCAGCGCGGCGATCACCTTGTGCGCCGTGTTCGGATTCACCTTCAGCTCCAGGCTCAGCGCCCGGACCGAGGGAAACTTCTCCCCCGGCTGCAGCTGCCCCGTCACCACCGCCTTCCTCACCGCAAACAGGATCTGCTCCGCGACGGGCAGACCTGGTTTGAGTTCGATGGAGAACGGAAGCACACTGTTCTAGTCGCACTAATACAGTTAGTACGGCAAGCGAAATCTGGCCGGGATCGTCTTCACTGCCATCGTGGCCCAGTGGGTGAGGCCCGGCGCCGGCGAAAAAATCAGCCGCAGCCGGGGCCGCGCCCAGCGTGCCAGTCCAGCACGCGAAGCGCCCGCAGCGTGATCCAGCGGTTCGGCTCGCCAACGGCGCCGGCCAGCTCCTCGTGCAGGGTGTTGCGATGTCGCACGTCGAGCCGCCAGCGACCGTCGCTTTGGCGCCGCGCGCGCACGGTCGCCACGGCCTCGTCGACCCGCTCGTCCGGCCGCACGCCGGCCGCGCGCAGATGGTCGAGCGCGCGGAGCACGTCATAGTGCCAGAGCGGCGGAAACGCGGCCTGTGTCCACGCCGGATCGATGATCGCCCCTGTCGACCGCCGCCGGAGCAGACGGCGTTCGAGGAGATATTCCTGTCCGCGGTCCCGCGCGCCGGTCACCGCCGGAGCGGCGCCGAACGCCTGCTCGAACGCGAGCAGCCCCTCGAGCACACAGATGGTCGTGTGGAACGACGAGCGCACCGAACCCCGCTCCGCCTCGCAGTTCCACCCGCCGTCCGCGAGCTGCTCGCCCAGCAGCCGCGCGACGAGCCGGTCGCAGCGCTCGCCGAAGTAGGCGCCGAGCGCGACGACGCGGCCGTTGATGCAGGGCTCGACCTCGCCCTCGAAAAAGGGCGAGTCCCCGTGCCAGGGTCCCCAGGTCACCTTGCGGCGAACGAGCTCGATCGCAGCTCGTACACGCGCGCTCGCCGGGTCAGGCCCGAGGTCGCGGAGGAACACCAGCGTGTACAGGTTCGACCACCAGAACCGCGTGGCGACCCCGTCGCCCCATTGGCCGTCGGCGCGCTGTTGCTCGAGCAGTCGCGCGCCCCAGCCTTCCGCTGCGACGCGCGCCCGCTCGGCTGCGACGATCTCCGGTGATGCACCGGTCAGGTCGCGCATGACCTGCCAGCAGATCGCCGGGTCGCTGTCGAGGAGCCAGCCGATGACCGGGTCGGTTGAGGATCGTGGGTACGCGTCGCTGGGTGGGAGCGTCATACGTTCAGGTGTCCGATGTTCGGACCCGCGCACCGGGAGGCAAGCGCCCGATGGCACCCGCCGCACGTTTCATCCCCGTGGGACGCGCCCAAGAGCCCGCCGTACGTTTTCATGCCTCTGGGGGCGCGCACCGTCCGCTCCCGCCCGCGCCTAGTCCGCCTTGGCCAGCAACCGCTCTTTGGCGCGTTGCGCCTCCTCCTTGGTCAGCACCCCGCGATCTTCCAGCGCCTTCAGTTGCTGGAGCTGGGTCACGACGTCCATGCTCATGTCGTAGGGCATGATGGCACCGAGCCCCAGGTCCGTCGCCCCCCCCGCTCCCCGGCCCTGCGTGTCCAGCAACGGCACAAAACGTCCAAACGACTCCACCTTCGCGTCGATCAGCCGGATCATATAGGGTTCGGGACGCGCGCCGGCGTCGCTGGACATATAGTAAGTGAGGTATTCCGCGTTGGCCTGCATCTTCGCGCTGTCCGGCCGACCGAGGCGCGCGATCAGTTCATCCTTCGTCATACCGTAGTGAACGTTGTTTAATTTCGACGTCTGCGTGGCGCAACCGGCCAGGAGCAATCCGACGAGGCAAGCTAACACCGTCGCTGGCTTCGCATGCATGGGGTTTCCTTTCGATGGGGTTGACTGTACACCCGCACGACGCTGGCGCGCTGCATAAAGATGCCGTTCGGCGCGCGATTCCCCGGGCTAGTTCGTCGCCTTATTCTGTAAATTAGACCCGACGGACCGGCGGGAGACGAGCCGTTCCGCCGCCTGTACAATATAGGAGCCCCCGACCGTCGCCCCGGTCGATGAAGCCGTTACCCAACCCCATGCATGCAGCTCATTCACTACCATGATCTAGGGGCGTTGTAGTGTGCTACCCGACACGAATCTTCCACTCAAGCTGGCAAGCGGCCCCCGCCCCTTTCGGGTAGGGTGGAGCGGTGACTTCCCTCCTCGCCCTTGCTCCCGGCCGCGCAGTAGCCGATCTCCGGCCATATTCCTCGACCTTCGTTCGCGAAGCTGCCCCTTCGGTCCGCCTTTGCCCTCGCGCCCCGCGTTGAACTCAGCCGCGCCAGTCCGGCGCCCCCCGGCACGGGCCGGAGGGGCAAACGACACTTGGCTCGGCTCACCGCCCCGGCAGTGTGAACCCATGGCA
>JAPLTR010000728.1 GCA_026398065.1 Verrucomicrobiota bacterium
ACGAAACGGGTCTGGGCCTGGGGCCCGTCGTAGGCGTCGATCACGAGGAGGACGCCGTCGACCATGCGGAGGGCGCGCTCGACCTCGCCGCCGAAGTCGGCGTGGCCGGGGGTGTCGACAATGTTGATGATCTTGTCCTTCCAGTGAACGGAGGTGTTCTTGGCCTTGATCGTGATGCCCTTCTCCTTTTCGAGATCCATGGAGTCCATGGCGCGCTCCTGGACGGCCTGATTGGCTCGGTAGACACCGCCCTCTTTCAGGAGTTGGTCGACGAGGGTAGTTTTACCATGGTCAACGTGGGCGATAATGGCGATGTTGCGGATGCTCTGGTTCATGATCACAAGACGGTCTTTGGTTGGAAAAAGAGGCCCAAAGTGCGCCTTGCCGGGGCGGAAAGCAAGGCCGAACGCGGGGGCGTCACGGGGATGTGACGCGGGAACTACGGCAAGTCGTAGATTTCCAACAGCGCCACGCCGGTGTCGCCATTCGTGCCGAGCACCTGGGCGGTGTAGCTTCCGGGCGGGAGCGTCACGATCAGGGCCGCATCGGCACTGCGGGACGTCAGGGCGAAGGCGCCGACGGAGCGGGCCGCGGCGGGGATCTCACCGGTGTCCGGCCAAGAGTCGTTTTCGGCGACGACGGCACTGCCCTTTGGCGATCAGGGCCGCGTCCTTGCTGCCCGGCGTGAGGCCAAAGGCGCCGACCTGCGCGGCGGCGGTGACCACCGCGGAGCGGTCGACGACCTCGCTCCAATTGTCATTTTGGGCGACCAGGGTGCTGCCTTGATAGATGGTGAGCAGAGGGTCGGCGATGGCGCCGGACACGCCGAATCCGGCGAGGGCCGGGCCGATGCCACGGACGAGCAGGGGCATCCGGGCGGCGCCGGTGAGCGTGAAGCCGGCGATCATCGTCTGGTCGCCGGCGCCGACGGTGCCGCGGCTCGCGAGATTGCTGAGCCGGGAGCCGAGGTCGGGCTCGGCGCGGGTGGCGGTGAAGCTGCGGGTCGGGCTGCCGGTCCTTGTGATGGTGCCGGCCACCGCGTCGTGGGCGGCGTCGAGGCTGAGGGTGAGGGTGGAGGACGGGAGGGGCTGGCCGAGGGGCGGGCTGACCTGGGTAATGGTGACGGACTGGCCGTCCTGCATGCGGGCGTAGCCGGTATAGTACCGGCCGCCGAGGAACGCGAGCACGCCGAGGATGCCGTTGGGCGCGAGGATGGCGTGCGCATCGCCCCCATCCGGACCGTCGACGCGACCGCGAAAATATCCGGCGCGGCGGGCGAAGGCACCGCTGGTGACCCGGGTTGCGCCGAGATAGGCCGGACGCGGAGAAGCCGTCACCGAAGTGGAAGTGGCCAGTCGGCCGGCGTTGGCCTCCATGGTCACGGCCAGGCCGGTGACACCAGCATCGAGGGAGATCTCGGTGTACGGGGCCCGGCCGCCGGCATCGAGCTGAAGCCGCTCGACGACCTGGGTGGGGGCGGGCGAGCCGAAATTGAGCATCGTGACGGTGCGGTCGGGACGGATGTAGGCGACACAGCCATTGGGGGAGGTGCCGCGCCGGTCGAACAGGAAGTCGGGCGTCGAGGTGTAGATGCCGGCTGAATCGGCCGGCGCCATGGTCACGACCATTGGCTCGCTGACGACGGTGGCGGCGGCCGAGCCAGCGAGGGGTTGCAGTTCCTGGGTGTAGGTGCCGGCCTGCGCCGGATCGTAGCTGATGCCGAACCCAAAACCGGAGACCGTCTGGCCGTTGCGCTTCCAAACGACATTGGGGCTCCCCGTGTAGCTGGACGCCGGGACGAACGTGTTGCCGGGGAGGATCAGGACCTGCGGGGGAGGCTGGTTGATGAAACGGGACGGCGCGGAGGGATTGTTGGCGACGGTCAGTTGTTCGGAAAAGGCCTGCACGGCTCCGGTGCCGTTGCGGACGACGAGGGCATACGTGCCGGCGTCGACGGTGGCCAGATTGGGAATTCGCAGGGTGGGCCCGGTGAACTGCGGAAGGCGGACGCCGTTGCGATACCACTCGTAGGTCACGGGTTCGGCGCTGACAATCTCCGCGGTCACCACGTAGGCCTCTCCGGCGCTGGCACTGCGGGTGCCACTGGTGGTCGTCTGAGTGGCTTTCAGGACAAACGGCGCGGCGCCGGAGCCTCCGACAATCGAGAGGACCACGGCCGGGCTCTCCTGGCGGCGGCTGCCATCTTCGACGCGCAACGTGTAGGAGCCGGCGTGGCCGGCTTCCAGGCGGGGGACAAACAGCACGGCACCGGTGGCGCCGGCGATGAGTTCGCCGTTGCGGTACCACGCGTAGGTGGGCGGGCTAGTCGATGACGCGTGCATCGGGAGCGGATTGTCGCCGAAACCAAACAACTGACCGTACAGCGTCAGGGATTCGCCCGCCTTGCGGGTGAGCGGCCCGGCCGGGAGTGGGCGGATGTGCGGGGTTTCGTGTCCGGGCCGCGTTTGCACGACCGATTCCGCGCTCTGGGTCACGCCGCCGGCGGCGTTGCGCACGGTCACGCGATAGCGGCCCGCCTTGGAGTGATCGTACGGCGCGAAGCTGAGATAGCTCTGGGTCGCGCCGGCGATGGCCTGGCCCTCGCGCAGCCACTGATAGGTCACATTGGTGGAATCGGTGCCCACCGAGATGTCGTAGTCGGAGGCGATGCCCATCGAGATCACGCTGACGGGCTGGCGGACGATGCCCGGATTGGGGCCGGTGGCGGGGCCTCCCACGGTGAAGCTGGGGGAGGTGGCTTCGCCCCAGGGACTGCGGACGCGCAAGGTATAGGTGCCGGCGGGATCGGAGTCGGCCAAATAGCCATGGGTGAGGCCGGGCACGGCGGCGCCGTTGCGAAACCACTGGTAGTCGATGGAGCCGTCGCCGCCGACCGAGGGCTGGATCAACCAGGACGCGGACGCCCGCCCTTCGGGGCCTTGGATGAAGTACGGCGCTTCCGGAGGGCGGACGATCACGGAGAACCAACCGGATTGCGCGGTGCCGCTCCCGTTGAACACCTCCACCCAATAGGTACCGGTGTCGGCCGGGGTGGCTGAGACCAGATCGAAGGAGGTCTGACCGCTGGTGACTCCGGTCTGCTCGCGCACGACGATCCCGTCGCGCAGCCACCGGGCGGTGCAACTGCCGGTGGCGGTGTAGTAGCAGAAAAAAGAGGTCGAGTATCCCTCGGGAATCGCGGACGAGATCAAGTTCTGGGGTGATCGCGTGATGCGCGGGGCACCCTGGGCCGAGGCGGCGGGCGCCCAGAGGAGCGAGACCAGGACCAACAGGGCAGTGGCGACACCAGTATGCGCTTTCGAGCGGGAATCCCAGCGAATCATGCCCCAACGGTTCCGCGTTGCGGCGGTGCGTTCAAGAGTCGAATGGCCGTTCGCGAACCTATGACTCAAAGCACTACCGCGAAGTATTCCACTTGGAAGTCCTCGACTGAGTCGATCCAAGGATGAGGGGCCTTGGCGCCTGATATTCCTAAAGGCACTGGGCTTGTCGGGAGCAGTTTAGACGCGGATGTTCGGGCGCGTAGCTTTTTGAAATGCCCTCTCACCTTCAAAACGTCCTGAGGATGCTGGTGCCGAGATTTTCGGATCAGAGCTTTCTCCGGTTTACCATGAGCTGTTCGAGCTGCTCCAACTGTTCGGGCATGGCGCCGCTGGAGCCGGTGGCGAGGGCGTCGTCGAGGGCTGCCTTCGATGGGTAGAGATCGTTCACGGTCACCAGGGTCGCGCCCTTCACGTCTTCGAAGGTCACGGTGGTGATGGTGGCGGCGTCGGCGCCTCCTTCGTCGTTGGTCCACACCAGACGCGAGCAGGGAGTGACTTCGAGATACTTGCCAAAAAATTCCGCACTCTGGCCGCCGGCACTGAACACCAGGCGGTAGGTTCCGCCGGTGCGAACATCCATCGCGCAGGACACGAGCGTGATGGGGGCTGACTTCGGCACCCACCACTTCTTAAAGAGCTCGGGATTGGTCCAGGCCTCAAACACGAGGCGCGGCGGCCCGTTGACGATGCTGGAAGAGACGAGCTCACGCTCTGATTTTCGTGCTGCGTTGGTTTGGTTTTTCATTGGTTTTCCTTCTGCTGCTTCAGTTCCTGAACGACGTTTTCAAGGGCGTCGAAACGCCGGTCCCAGAGCTGCCGGTAGCTTTCGATCCATGCCGTTTCGGAAGCCAGCCGGCACGAACCGAGCATGCAGGTCCGCACCCGGCCGATCTTCTCGGTCTTCACGAGACCGGTCTGCTCCAAAATTCCGACGTGTTTGTTCATGCCGGTCAGCGTCATGTGAAACCGGCTGGCCAGTTCCGTAATTGAAGCGTTCCCCCGCCCAAGCTGCAGAAGGACACCCCGTCGGGTCGGGTCGGACAACGCGGCAAACGTATCATCCAGTCGATTCTTTGAATACTGAACCATATGGTTCAGTAAGGTCGACGCGGATGTCCGGTGCAAGAAGGATCGGCGTCACGACCGATTTTCAAGGAGGGCGCCTCGGGTGGGGCTTGGGAATGCACCTGCGGGCCGGGCAAGGTCCGCGAGACCACCGGCGACCGCGCGAGGAAACACCTCCTACCGCATGAGCACGAAGTACCCCATATAGAAGAGAATCCAGGCGTAGGTGTGCAGGCGGAGGCGGACGGCTTCGGTTTGGTTGGAGAGCAGCGTGCCGAGGAACCACACCAGCGTCCCGCTCACGAGGAAGCGGGCGAAGCGGGCGACGGCGGAGATGAGGATGAAGGTCGCGAGGGGGACGTCCTGCGCGCCGGCGTGGACGGCGTAGAGTTTATAGGGCTGCCCATAGAGCGCGCCGGTCACGAAGGCGGAGAGGCCGTAGTTGTCGAGGGCCTGGGCGGTGTGGACGATGAGTTCGCGGGAGATGCCGGGAATCCAGTCGAAGGCGTTGAGGAGAAACTGCGTGGCGCCGTGGCGGGTGGCGGACCAGAGGGCGACGCCGCCGAGCACCGCGCCGGCGACGGCCCAGAGCGCCGCGATCAGGGCGCGCCGCGGGTCGCGGAGGACGAGGCGCGTGAGCAGCACGTCGGGCACGATGAAAAAGAACGTGGACTCGGCGAGACCCCAGGCGAAGGCGAAGAGGTAGGTGGGGAATTTCCACGCGCGGACGGGGGCGGGGGCGTGGTAGGGATGCGAGTCGCTCATGCGGGGCGGGGCGGCTCGGCGAGGGCGCGGCGGGCGCGGTTGACGACCGTGACGACGAGGAGGACGACGACGAGGCCGAGGGCGGGCGTGAGCCAGGGCGCGAGCGGGACGCGGAGGCCGGCGAGCAGGGCGAGGAGACCGAAGACGAAGGCGCGGTCGCTCTTGCCCATCGGGCCGTCGTAGCGGCGGCTCGCGCCGATCTGGAGGCCGACGAGGCCGGTGAGCTCGGTGACGATGGCGAGCGCGGCGGCGAGGACGACGAGGCGCGCATCGAAGCCGGGCACGAGGGCGAAGGGCAGGTAGAGCGCGGTGTCGGCGATCACGTCACCGACCTCGTTGAGCACGGTGCCGAGGCGGGACTTCTGGCCGTGTTCGCGGGCGAGCATGCCGTCGATGGCGTTGAGGGCCATGCGCACGAAGAGGAAGCCGGGCACGACGAGCAGCGGCCATCGGGCGGTAGGGGAAAGAGCGATACACCCGCCGACGACGACCGAGAGCAGCGCGGCGGCGACGGTGACCTGGTTGGCGGTGACGCCGGCGGCGAAGAGCGCGCGCGTGACGGGGCGCAGGAGGTTCTGAAACGCCGGCTTGATGTCGTAGATGGAGGCCATGCGCGGTTCAGGCGGGAGAAGAGGTTTTTAACCACGGATGGACACGGATGGACACGGATGCAGAGGAATACCAAATGACGAATGACGGGAACGAGAAAGAGGAACGAGAACGATTTCCAAATCGACGGCGCCCGGAGGTCGCCGTCCACCTTGTGGCGGGATCGAAATATCCGTGTTTATACGTGTCCATCCGTGGTTAAAATTCATGTGCTTGGGGACTCGGGTTAAGACGGAGGGAACCACAGAGACACAGAGGCACGGAGAAAACCACCGGAGCAGCCCTCCTCTGATTTCTCCCGGTCTTCTCCGTGTCTCTGTGGTTCATTTCCTTTTTCATGCGGGGCAGGCTCACGTGAAATAGAAACGCACGAGGTGGAAGAAGACGGGGGCGGCGAAGCAGATGGAGTCGATGCGGTCCATCACGCCGCCGTGGCCCTCGATCAGGTTGCCGTAGTCCTTCACGCCGCGGTCACGCTTGATCGCGGACATAACGAGGCCGCCGAAGAAGCCCATGACGGTGATGACGAACGAGAGCCCCGCGGCCTGCCACGGGTTGAACGGCGTGGCCCACCACAGCGCGCCACCGACGGCGCTCGCAGAGAGAATGCCCCCGATGAAGCCCTCCCAGGTCTTGCTCGGGCTGAGGTGCGGGGCGATCTTGTGGCGGCCGAAGAGCTTCCCCCAGACGTACTGGAGGACGTCGCTGAGCTGGGCGACGAGCACGAGGAAGAGGACGAGGCGGGCGTTGGCGCCGGCGAAGCCGGGGATCTCCAGCATCAGGAGCGCGGGCACGTGGCTCACAAAGTACACGCACACCATGAGCGCCCACTGGATTTTTGCCGTGCGCTCGAGGAAGTGCTGGGCATCGCCACCGAACGCGCAGCGGATCGGGATGAAGAGAAAAACGTAGACGGGGATGAAGATCGCGAAGGCGCCGTACCACTGTTGCGCGACGAGGAGGTACTGGAGCGGGACGACGATGAAGAAGGCCCAGAAGAGCGCGCGGTGGTCGGCGGCGCGCGTGGGCGTGAGCGTGACAAATTCCCGGAGGGCGAAAAACGAGGTGAGCCCGAAGAGGATCACCGAGCCGAGTCCGCCGGTGAACAGCGCGACGGAAAAGATCGTGACCATCACCCACCACGCGCGCACGCGGGCGTCGAGGTTGGCGATCACGGGGCTGGTTTTGCCCGCGGGCTGGCGGGCCTTGAGGAGAGCGGTGATGAGGCTCGACAGCGCGAGCAGGGCGACGATGCCGCCGACCATCAGGAGTGTGGCGCGATCTGCGTGCATGTTCAGGGGCGCTGGAGCGCGATGAGCGCGGCCTGGGCGCGGGCGAGAAAATCCGCCTTCGACTCCTCGGCCAGGTGGGCGAGCGGCGCGCCGACGGCGCGGGGGGCGACGCGCGGCCCGGGGAGGAAATCGCCCTTGGGGAGGATGCGGTTCAGGTTGTCGAGAAGGATAGGGACAAGCGGGGTCGCGGGCCGCGC
>JAPLTR010000784.1 GCA_026398065.1 Verrucomicrobiota bacterium
TCTCCATCCCGCGCACGACCTCGGCGCGGCGTTGCTGCCAGTCGGCCGTCGTGCGCACGGGCACGACGGCGGCGGCGGCATCATGGCGAACGAGGAGGTTCTCGCGCGGGAGCCGGGCGCGCTCGGCGGCGAAGACGGACAAAACGAGAGCGAGCGAGAGGCCGAGGTGGGCGGCGGACGAGGGGAATTTCATGCGCGACCGGAATGAACCAGTCGGTTACCTCGCTGGCAAGCCGTGTCGCCGCCGCGACCGCCGGAGACGAAAACCGCCCGGCGGTCGCGCAGACCGCGCTTACGACCCGGTGTCTTTCTTCGAATCGAGTTTGGCGCCGGAATCGGCCGGCTTCACGATGCCCTCGATCTCCACGCAGAGGACGGGGGCGAGGCCGGCGGGGGCGATGGCGGGCAGTTTCACGATGGCGCGACCCACGCTCCCGGCAGGTTTGCCCCCCTTGTTGCCGCCGACGGCGGATTCATCGACGACATAGATGTTGCCGTTGGTGGACGCGTCGATGCCCTGGCGACCTTTCGCGAGCAGGAGGCTGAGGTCGTGCGACGGATCGCCGAGGAGGTAGGCGCGTTTGATTTTGTTGGGAAAGTTCGGCAGCGAGAAATCTCCGGTCGGCCATTTCAGCAGCGTGAAGAACAGCTTTCCGGGCTGGGTCGTGCAGCGCCACTCCTCGCGCGAGACCCAGAGCGGCTTGCCCTCCTTGTCCTTTTTCGACGCGTCCTCGTAGCCGAGTTCGTCGCCGAAGGGTGTCGGGCCGGCGCCGTAGATGGCGGCGGCGTTGGCGGTCGTCCACGCGCCGACTTCTTTCAGGATACGCACGCCCTCGGCGGGGATTTCGCCCTCGGCGGTCGGACCGACGTTGAGGAGGTAGTTGCCGCCCTTGCTGACGATATCGGCGATGTTGCGGATGACGACGGCGGGCGACTTCCATTTGTCGTCGAACCGGTTGTAGCCCCAGTGGCCGTTGAGGGTCATGCAGACCTCGAAGGGCTCGGCCGTCTTGCCGCCGGGGATGCGCTGCTCAGGTGTGCCGTAGTCGGCGGCGACGCCGAGACGGTTGTTGATCAGGGTGGCGGGCTGCAGCTGGTGGATCAGCGCGGCCATCTTGTCCGCCTCGAGGATCTGCGCGCGGTCCGCGGAGCGGAACGCGCCGCCGCCGTCGAACCACACGATGCCGACGGGGCCGTAGTTCGAGAGGAGTTCGCGCACCTGGTCGCGCATGAACGCGTCGTATTTCTTCACGTCGGCGTGCGGGTTGGGCGCGCCGTGAAAGCCGCGGTTCTGGTCCTGTTTGCCGGTGATCGGGTCGCGCCAGCGCTGCGAATATTCCGCGGGCGAATCGGGGTGGTGCCAGTCGGCGATCGAGTAATAGACGCAGAACACGATGCCGGCCTCCTTGCAGGCCGCGGCGAGTTCCTTGAGCGGGTCGCGCTTGAACGGCGTGGCGGCGACGAGGTTGTACGGGCTCGCCTTCGAGTCGTACATCGCGAAGCCGTCGTGGTGCTTCGCCGTGATGACGATGTATTTCATGCCCGCGGCCTGCGCGACGGCGACCCAGGCCTTCGCGTCGAACTTCCCCGGGTTGAACTGCGGGGCGAGCTTCTCGTATTCCGCGGAAGGGATGGCCTCCTGGATCATGATCCACTCGGCGCGGCCCTTGTTCTCGCGGCCCGGCCACTGGCCGGCGGGGACGGCGTAGAGGCCCCAGTGGATGAACATCCCGAGGCGGGCCTGGGTGAACCACGCCATCCGCTGCTGCTGCGCGGCGTCGTAGGGTTTGACCGCCGACTGGCCGGACGGTGCGGTCTGGGCGAACATTGGGGCGATCGCGGTGGCGAAGGCGAGGAGCAGGAGGGCGAGGGCGGAGCGGTGCGGGGTTTTCATGGCGCGGAGGGCAGGGGGCGTGAACGGGAGGAGGCAAAGGAGTCCCTGACCCCTGGAGCCGGGGCCCGGGGCGGGCGGCGGAAGGAGGGGAGGGATGGACGGCCCTGGTGGGCCGTCCGCCGGAAGGAGTGGCAGCAACGGGCTTAGAACGCCTTGCCGTCGGCCTTGGTGCCGCAGACGCTGACTTCGAGGCCGAGTTCGGCGGCGAGGGCGGCTTTGGCGTAGAGGGCGAGGTCGGCTTCCTTGGCGCTGTTCGCGTAGGCGACCTGGATATGGTTGGCCTTGTGGCGGGCCATCATCTGGTCGCGCGAAACACCATACGTCACGGCGTGCATGATCGGCCACTGGACGGTGGTCTCTTTCCAACGGCGCTCGGTCTCGGCCTGCGGGAGTGCGATGACCTTGGCGCGGCCGAGGTCCATCTTGAGCTTGCCGGCCTCGACGAAGATGCGGCTCCAGACGATCTCGCCCGGCTTCGCGATGCCGCGGACGGTGCCGCCGCCGAGGCGGAAGTACATCGGGGGCTGGCGCAGCGAGTCGGTGCCCTTGTATCCATTGATATGATGCGCGGGCGGGGCGCTGCCGGAGATGAGGAAGACCCAGACGTAGTCGCCCGTTGTGCCGCTGGCGTCGTAGGCGCCCCAGCGGAGGTCGTGGAGCGTGTTTTCGACGGGCTGGCCGAGGGCGGTGTGGACACGGTTGGTCAGCAGGCCGTCGAGGCCGGCGCATTCGTCGACCTCGTTGAAATGCGTGAGGGGCTGGCCGGCGCGGATGACCTTGCCCGCGGCGTTCTTGACCGGCGGGCGGTCGGAATTGTTGAGGATGCCCTCGACGAGGTCGCTGGCGGGGAGGAGGTCCTTCAGGCCCTGCTGATACTGGATGCCGATGGACTCGCAGCCGAAATCGTCGGCGATGCGGAGCGCGGCGACGTAGGTCTTGCACTGCCAGAGGACCTGCGCCTCGGTCAGCTCCGTCTGGTCGTCGGTGCCGAGGTGGAACTTCATGCCCTTCTTCAGGAGCCACTGGTAAACGGCCTTCGCCTCCGCGTCGGGGACCTGCGTGGCGCCGTAGTAGAGGGCGGACTGGGAGAGGCGTTCCTTGTAAACGCCGGTCGAGAAGAGGAGTTCGTCGGGGATGATCGCGTTGTACATGCCCATGCAGCCTTCGTCGAAGATGCCCATGATGGACTTCCGGCGGCGGAGGTCGTCGGCGATCTTCCTGGCGATCGCGCGGGCCTTGGGCGGGACGGCGGCCTTGGCGAGGGCCTTGACGTGGGCCGTCTTGTGGGCGGCGACGCCGGTCTTCAGCCAGGAGGCGAGGCCGGTGAGGAAATAGTCGTCGGTGAAGTCCTCGCTCCAGAGCGTGGAGTACTTCACGCCGGCCTTGGTGAGGGAGCCGTTGAGATTTAGCATGCCGACGAGGCCGGGCCAGGTGCCGGACCAGTTGGCGACGGTGAGGATGGGGCCCTGGTGCGAGATGAGGCCGGCGAGGACGTGGTGCGAATACTGCCACACGGCCTCGGCGACGATGAGGGGCGCCTTGGGGTCGATGCCCGCGAAGACCGCCATGCCCTCCTTCTGGGAGCTGATGAACCCGTGCTTCTGCGCGGCCTTGTAGGGGTGGGCGCGGACGACTTTGAAGCCGAGCTTGGCGATGGCGGCGGCGAGGGACTGCTCCATCGCGTGCTGGGCGGGCCAGCAGACTTCGTTGGCGGATTGGCGGAGGTCGCCGCTGGCGACGAGGAGGATGGTTTTGGATTTGGCCATGGAGGGAAGGGGAAGGGGGGAGCGTGAACCGGAGAAAATTGCCCGGCAAGAACAGGATAGAATGCACTCGAAATGCGGCGCGAGGAATGGATAGATGGTGCAATCACATGGAGAATCTTGTCCGACCCGAGGCGTCCAATCTGCTTTCCCGGCAGGTGTCGGGGGCGCGCTACTTCTTCCTGAACCTCGCGCCGCGCCGGGCCGACCCCCTCACGCTGGCGATGGGCGGCCGGGAGCGCTGCAATCCCGACTACGCGATGGTGCGGCGGAATTTCCCGTTCTATGTGCTGGAGTACGTGGTGGCGGGGAAGGGGACGGTGAAACTCGACGGGCGCGAGCACGCCCTCGGGCCGGGGGTGGTGTTTGCCTACACGCCGACGACGCGGTGCGAGATCCGCACCGACCCGGCGGACCCGATGGTGAAGTATTTCCTGTCGTTTGCCGGTTCGCAGGTGCCGCTGCGGCTGCGCCGCTGCGGAGTGCCGCCGGGCCGGGCGCGGCTGCTGGCGGCCCATGCCGAGGTGACGAGCGTGCTGGAGGATCTTGTCCGCGAAGGCCAGCGTTCGGGGGCGCTCGCGCGGCGGATCTGCGCGGTGCTGGCCGAGCTGCTGCTGCTGAAGATCGAGGACAGCGCGTCGCTGGCGGCGCACGCGAGCGAGCCGGCGCGCGAGGCGTTTCTGCGCTGCAAGGCCCTGATCGATGCGCAGGCCGAGCGGCTCGCGACGCTGGAGGAGATCGCCAAGGCGACGGGCGTGGAGGCGTCGAGCGTGTGCCGGTGGTTCCGCCGCTACCAAGGCACGAGCCCCTACCAATATCTGTTACGGAGAAAAATGAACCTCGCCGCCGAGTTTTTGGTGGAGCATGGAGGCCTGGTGAAGGAGGTGGCGCAGCGCGTGGGGTTTGCGGACCCGTACCATTTCTCGCGGGCGTTCAAGGCGGTGCACGGCGTGGCCCCCCGGGCGCTGCTGCGGTTCCGGCCGACGGAGTGAGGGCCGGCGGAGGGGACGGACACCGCGATGGGGCCGATCGGAGCGGCGGGCGCCGCCCGCTTCACCAGCGCGGCGTGGATGGAGCAGATCAGACCGACGTGGATGCCAAGGTACGGTTGAGGCCGGAACGCCGATCAAGGGCGCGGTTGTCCTCCTCGTGGAGGGCAAGCCCGTGCAACGGCCGGTGGAGTTCGTGATGGGCCGGGAGACGCGCATCGAATCGGTCGACGACGGCACCTATAGCATCCTGCCGAAGCTGAACCCGGACGGCAGCGTAAGCTACCGGCTCGCCCTCCTCCGGAAGGATGCGGACGGGATCCACCAATCCATGGTGACCCTGCCTTCGGTCACCCAGACGCCCTGGGAGGGATTCACGGCGACGATCGAAGGCGGCCGGGTGTTCGCGTTCGATTCGGACATGCCTGAGCCCGAGCTTGGCCGCCCCTGAACGTGCGCCCAGATCGCGGCGGGCCCGGCTTGCGCCATCGCCAAGTTCACCCGCTTTGAGGCGGGACGCAGATCAGCCACTGATCGGCCGGGTCTCGCCGTCGCAAAAGACGGGTTCCGTCACGGTGCGGCCGGCGGGGAAGATTTGTTCAGCGCCTCAATCTCCGCGCGCAGGCGCGGCAGGGCCGCGTGGTCGGCGCGCAGCACCTCCAGTTCGGTCGGAGGAATTTGCTTTTCGCGCCATCGCCGGTTCTCCGCGCGCAGCCGCGCCAGGTCGCCCGCCTCCGGCCGCGCCCGCT